>JAUYBK010000175.1 GCA_030693105.1 Methanobacteriaceae archaeon
CAAATTAAAGAAGCCTGCTATTGCGGCAAATTCTTGCGAATTATATTTTAATCTTATAATCTTTACCGTCTCTTCCTGTGGTTTTTATTGAAGAAAAATTATCGTTTAAGCTCACAAGCGTAAAGGCGTTAGCAGAAGGACCTTTAATTTTTCCTGAAGTATTTTCAACCAATGACTGAATGGTTATGTAGTGAACGCCATTTACTACCGCTTTTTTATTCCAATGAAGATGTCCATTAAAAACCAGCTTAACATTTTTACCGGCAATAATTTTCAAAAATTGACGATAGTTTTTAATAAAGGTCAAATCCGGTCTTTTGCTGAACCAAAAATTTTTGCGAGTATTTACCGGAACGAGTGAGTGGTGCGAAAAAATAATTATTTTTTTATCTGTGTTCACTTTTTTCTTCAACCAATTCAACTGCAAGGAATCCAATTTAGTTTCTCTTGCGGGGTAAAAACGTTTTGTAAATAAAAAAATAAAACGGAAATTTTTGCAGTCTATATTAAAATACAATTTTCTATATTTAAGGGTTTCTTTCAAATATTTAATGCTCAAATATTCCAATTCGTGGTTGCCGACAAGGTGATATACGGGGCAATTCAATTTCGATAATATCGCAAGTCCCTTTTTATAATTTTTCTTGTCCGCCGCCAGATTGGCCTCCTCGATCATATCGCCTCCCTGAACTACAAAGTCGGGCATGAAAGAATCATTCATTTTTTGAACGAAATTTCTTAGTAACTTTTCCGCCTGGAGATTATTCTTGCGATATATGCCTTTATACGGCCGGTAATCCCCAATGTGAATATCATTTACAATTGCAAATTTCATAAATTATTTTACTAAATCTTCTAATGCTTCCAGCTTATCATATTTTGGGGTATAAAAAACCAATAAATAGGGCTTTTAATTAATAAACTTATTCCCATTCAAAACCTCTTCCAGAATGACTACGACTTAAATAATTGCACCTAATACCTTTTACTTCCTACGGAATTTAGTTTGTTCTCTTTTTAATCCCTTCAATAGTCTCAAGTATTGGCGGATTAGTTACACCAGCGGGAATAACTGGATCATTATCTTCTGGTTTTAATCCTATTATTTCAGGATCCATAGGACATATCTCCCATGCATGTTTGTTTATGAAACTATTTTTTATGATTCCATAATCAAAAAATATTTTAGGTGGGAACGTCTTTTTATCTTTAATAAAGGATGGGGCAAGAAGATAGAAATTCCATCTATTAAAACTCTCAATGAATCCATTTAGGTTGTTGAGTGATTGAGGTGTCATAGTATGAGTTCTACCAACATTTAGTATATGCTTTCCTTTAAATTCTTCTGGGTTAGACAGGTTTCTTGATACAATAAATTTATACCAAAGCGGATTAACTTTAGAAAAGCCTCTTATTACTGATACTCGCATAACATCATCTTTATCTTCTTTTCCAAAAAGACTCATCCAGTTACTGAAAATTGCCTTAGCCTTATCTTCGTTAGTGAACATCAAGGCGACAACGGGAGGTTGTTCTGGGTGAACAAGATATGCGATACCTTCCCAACCTGCATCATCCCAGATATGATCTTCAATAATTGATATGTTTTTTATTTGATCATGTCGTAGAGAAGTTTTATCTTTTTTATCATCATCTTCTTTTATATTTTTTAGTAAATGGAGCTTGAGTTTACCAGACTCTACTTCGTTATATTTATACCTAGTACTTTTCTCAATTAGCCAGTCTTTAATATTTCTTTTTGGCTCATATCCCAAAACATTACCTTGTACAACTAATGGCGATGAAAATGTAAAGGCACGCACTCCAATATCCTCATCATGGAAAAGTTTTTCAAGATCAGCATTCATATCTCTGAACCAGATCGAATGACCAATAATATTCACTACTACTTTATAAATGTCTGAATGAACGCTTTCTTGTTCTGTTCGTTTTAGCGAATGAGAATTAAAGTCTCCACAGATAATATTAAAGGTGATTGGGCAATTTTTCTCGATCGTGTGAGATACTCTAATGCCTTGAGAAATATTTTTCGTGATATTAATATTTACAATATTTTTACTCCCAATCGAATCCAATTCTACAGTAGTTGCCAAAAATCCTTCCAACGAAGCAAGAATATACTCGGCAATCTCTATATTTGGGCTGCAGTTTTTCGTCTTAATATTGAATGTCGTTCCCAAGATAACAGACTGAAGAATCACTTCTTTTCCATAATAAAAGAATGGCTTTTGTGGCAAGTCTTTCTGAACAGGTTGGATAAGATATGAATCAAAGAAACCCTCAAGATCCGTATTTTTCATGTTCTCAGGCATTATTTTTAATAACATGTCTTTTGCCCCCAATCGATAGATGAGTGCATATGCGGCAAAATCAAGATCCATGGTCAATAGAGTATCTGGCAAAAGCTCTAGGCTGAGTAACTCTGAGTCTAGTGTTTTAATCAGCAACAAGCCGAGTAACCCACCGTAGTGTATATCATCATTTAAAAGCTTATCTGCTTCTTCTTTACTCTTAAAGAACTGAGCATTCATAAGATGATTGAGCCTGTGCCACTCAAGAGAATAGCCAATTCTTCCTAAGCGAAGTTCAAGTAAACGCAATCTATCATATGACAATAGCTGTAGTTTGTTTATCTCACTTCTACTATGAAAATCCATTGTTGCATAAGAGGCAGCATGCAACATTGCACTTCTTGCTGCCCACAAAAGACCAACCGCTTCATAAGCAAAAGACAGTTGAGCGAGAGCTATAATCAACATATCTCGTTCCTCTTCTTTGTAGAGAGGAACCAGTGATTTTCCTAGACATCCAATTGCTTTATAGAATCTCTTTCCCTTGATGTGTTGTATTGTTCGATCAAGCAATACATGAGCAGCTTCTGTAGAACTTTTTCTTTCAGAAATAACCTCCACCAACTTGTCTTGCAGATTTTCAAATTTCTCATTTCCATTATAAAAATCATCAAACTCTCCAATTAGTTTATAAAGAGTTTCCAACGGAAAACCGAGAAGTCCTTTGGATCGGTCAACTACATCAGTGAGGTTATCAAAAATTTTACTAATAGCGACTTTGTCATTCCTTAATTCAGGTATTTCAAGCATATTAAGCATGAACTCCGCATGCAAAGCCGCACTTGGTCTGGTTTCGTCATTCTTAAATGCTTCTAGCTTTTCTTGTACAATTTTCTTTTTTGCATCTGCATAGCTTACTTTGACTTTGCTAGTAGTTACGGCAAGAGTCCTTAGTAAACTTAGCAAATTACCAAGTCTTTCAATATCAAATAAGTTAATAGTATCTTTAGTTAAAAACTCTATTTCCTCATAATTATTTATCAAAATATTATAATCGTTGTACCAAAAATAAAGCGTCCATATTTCCTGATATCTGACTGTAAAATACTGCTCAGAAGATCCATATTTCTCAGCTAGTCTTTTCGCCCGAGAGAATAATCCTTCAACTTCAGTCTTTGGCTTATCCATTTCGGCTGCAACTACAGCAATTGAAAGTGCATCATCTACTGTTGCAAAGTTTACCCTGTTTTCTTGTGCGGCTTGATCTATGTCTTTATTAAGCTTTTCAAATGATACCTGTCGGTTCGTATCTTTCGGTCCAACCTTTACAACTTCTTTATACGATGAATCAATTTTTAATTCATCTATAGCAAGCACCTCTCTTTTGTTACTAAAGACTTTATCCGTTATCCACGTACGATCATGTATGGTAACAGGCACTCCATGTTTCTTATTTAGCTCATCTTCAAGCTTTACTCTCTGATCTGCTTTAAAAAACTGATTGGTAACAAAAAATATCTTCGTATATCCTCTTCCTGTTTCAACCATTTTTTTGACATCACTCTCAATTTTTTTCTTTAGATTAGATCTTGCAATAGTACTAAATGCAAAACCCCACCTCTCGCCAGATTCCTGTACTATCCCATAATAGTAAATATCGCGAAGAGTCTCAGAAACAGGAGTCGTTTCGGTATCTACCTTTCCATCACCGCCACCAACAGGACCAGTTTGTGGTCTTAGGTTCGGCTGGATCTCGTACTGACAGAGCTTTCGTGCAAACTCTTCAAAATCATATTCTTGTTTTCTTGTAGAAAGAGTTCCTAGATGATATTCCAATTTTAGACTATTTAACTGAGACTCTTTTATTATTTGCGAATCAGAAAAAATGCCAGGTCGGCGTTGCTTCATAAAATTTTTTGGCGAAAAATCTTCGTTCATATTGATATTTTATCATTTTTATTGAGATTTTTTTAACTCGGAAAAAGTGACTCGAAAAATAAAGGGGTCAGGTACTTTTATCCAACCACTACTGTCCTGGAACTCATTAAACTCATAATGTCTTAAATCGAACAAATAATCAACAAAAAACCGCATTTAAGCGGATTTTTATGATTTACTAACATTTCCCAAACCATTCCTGTTCAAACCCACTTTACTCGACACAAACTGCTGTTCCGTAGCAAAGCACTATTATAATATTGTTATATTCCATAAATATTTTTTAAATGATTAC
>JAUYBK010000181.1 GCA_030693105.1 Methanobacteriaceae archaeon
TCGAAGTGGAACTGAACTCGCATCGCTTGTCATGTAATCAATACCTTTAACTCCCATTACATTGCTAATTTCGTGAGGATCAGCGACCACCGCTGTTGTACCGTGCGGAACTACGGCTTCGGCAAACCGGGAAGGACTTAGCATTGAACTTTCTATGTGGATATGGGAGTCAATGAAACCAGGTAAGATATATCCGGAATATTTGCCTTCAATTTCTCTCACGCAACTTATAAGACCATTATTCATTTCTATTTCAGCAGGATATATCTCCTCGGTAAAAATGTTCAATAAATTTCCCCTAATCATGTCAAAAACCTTCTTTTATTGTACTTCTTTTATTTAATCACCAAACTTTTCATAAATTTAAGTTCTTCTTTTGTTAAAGCCCTCAAAAACCCCATTAATCCAATATAAATGCCTGAACAGATTAAAATAGCCAAAAAAATCTCTGCAATGCTACTTGGAGCGTATATTATTATAAAAATTCCAATAATAATCGAAGCCATAATACTTTTTAGTATGGGGGTTACTTCAAAATCAAATTTAAAATTATTTAGAGTATAGAATAGTGCCACAATGAACATAATAGAATATGATACTAATGTGGTGAAGCCTGCTCCTAATATGCCAATATAAGGTATCAGGATCAGGTTTAAAATTACATTGGAAAGTCCGGCTATTATCCAAGAAGTGCCTATAATCTTCATTTTTTTATCAAGTAGTATAATTTGAGCTAGTATCATGTACAATCCAAATATAGTGGTTGATAGGGCCACTAAGGGGGTTATGTAGTATCCTTTAAGAGCAATTTCGGTGGTGGTCAGGATCATTAGTATAGGTTTAGATAACAAACCAAGGGCGAAGACACTGGGGATGGCAGACAGAAGAAAGTATTTCATGGAATATTGGAGAAGTTTTTTAACTTCTTCCATCCGGTTTTCTTCGAAATAGCGAGATAACAATGGTGTTAAAAGAATGTCGAAGGGCACCATCAGTACAAAAATTAGCATACCAATACTGTACCCTGGTGAATAATAGGCTACGAATGCAGATCCCAGTAACAGTCCAATTAGGTATCGGTCGCTAGAATCTACCACCCAATATGATAAGTTGTTCGGCATTCCGGGTATTCCAAAACTTAGATATTCCTTCATATTATTGAATTTAGGAATTTTAAATCCAATTTCGGCCAATATGAGTGAAAAAACTATTGCAAAAATAATAATTTGACAGATTAATATCCCTGAAACGGCTCCAACAATGCCCTGCCCGTTTAAAACAAAATAACTGACCAAAAATACATTTAAATAAGTTTGTATTAACCAGAATAGTGAAAATCTCTTTATTTTTTGCAGAGCTCTTAAAAAGCCAAATAAAACATTGTTTAGACCGATTATGAGTATGACAAAAGATAAAATTAGTGTAACTGTTAAGTTTCCATTGAAAATTGCTTCAGATATCCATCTCGAAAATAGGATAAATAATAAAGATGCCACAGCACTGGAAAGGATAGTTAAGAAAAATATTGAATAAAAACCTTCCGATATGTCTTTTTTATCTTTTTTCACAGCTAAAAGTCGAAACATTGCATAAGGCAATCCCAAATTAACTAAACTTGATATCAGAATCAGAGTGGTGTTTATCTGGACCCAAACTCCATAGTCTAGGATGCTGAGATTTTTAGTTAGGATGGGTATTAGAAGTATGCCACTTAAACTTACCAGAATATTAACTAAACCTACCAATCCAATACGTTTGATAAAAAGCTTATATTCTTCCATTTTGAACTCCATCACTTTGAAATGGCACTGCTTTCTAGTATCAGTTCTAATTTGTCAATGGAATGTTCCCAAGTGAACTTTTGCACATATTGACATCCATTTTTTGCTATCTTTTTTCTCAAAGTTTCATCTTCAACTAGTCGGACAATATTTTTGGCTAAAAGATGCGGATTTCTTGGTGGTGAAGTTAGGATAGTTTTTTCATTAATTGAGTAATCTTTTATAGCCCCTACTTCTGTAGAAACAACAGCACAACCACAAGCCATGGCTTCTAATGGTGGTAAACTAAATCCTTCCGACCAACTGGGGTTTACGAATATGTCCGATGAGTTGTAAAGTCTTCTCAACTCGTCGTCACTAAGTAGTCTTTCATAAACTTTAATCCATTTTGGAACATCTCTAGATGATTTTGAACCGTACAAAACAAATTCTATTTCCGGATGAAGGTTTTTAACGATTTTTAGGGCATTAATTCCATCAATCGAACCTTTGTAGGGGGCTGTCATGTGGGGCATGGCGATTCTAATGGGTCTTTTTGATGGTGGATTTATCTCTTTGTAGAATTTATCAAAGTTGACTCCATTTTCTACTATCCCTTTGATTCTTTCATCAAACTTCTCTTCTACCAATTTTTTTAACAAGTTGGATACTGTTATTTTGTTCAAAGGAAGAGAATAGGTATCTTCCACCATTTTTTTAATTTTAAGAAGTTCAGGATCCTCTGGAGTCAAATCAGTTAATGACAAGAATATTTTAAAAGGATCTTCTCCTAACTTTTCAGCATTTTTCCAACAATTAGGATTGTTTAAAAGGTCCCAAACCTCATAATGTTGAATGAAATAAAATTTTTCTCCTTTCTTAGGACTTAATCTCGCCACAAAGTCTGCAGTATCCCAGGAAGTAGCGAATGTAATATCTGCATCGGGAATGATCTTTTCAGATATCCTAACAGTTACCGGGTGTATGCTTGGAATTCTTTTAAGTTTAATTTTAAGATCAAACCATCCTACATCACTGTTCCATTTTTTTTGATTATCCCTCATAAATTGAAATAAACGTTTCCATTCGAGTTTATAAATAGTTGGTCTAACTACAAAAGGAAAAAACAATGTTACGTCATGTCCTTTTCCTTTCAGACGATTGGCATGCTCAAATATTACCCTTACCCCGCCTGATAATTCTATTCCGGGTAATATGTAATTTATATTCATTTCAATCTATTTTTTACTTGTTTAATGAGGATTATGGTTTGATAAAGGTAGTTCATGGCAGATACAACTACCATGATTGGAATGAAAAAATGAATTCGCCAACCTACCTTGGGCCTGTTTTTTAATGAGTTTCTAACCAAATTTTTAAAAGCTTTATTATCACATTCATACCTTTTTAAGCCTATTTTATAATTTCCTCTGTCAATACGAGTGATAATGTCATCTAAAACATCTAAAGTGTCAGTTATTTTTTCACGATTTGTTATGTTTTCCATATTTAAGACACAATCTGACAATTCAATGGAAGACATGAATGAACCTACTTTCGGCGCGTAATTAAATGCGAGAAGGGGAACCCCAGCGTTGGCCCCTAAAATCAGTGCATGCAGACGCATAGCAACTATAAGGTCTAATTTATTTATTAATCCTAATAAGTCCTCGGGCGTATAATCACCTTTTAAAGTAATTATCTTGTCAGGATTTTCCATTAGAGGAATTAATTTTTCCATAAGCTGGTCATCGGTGGTTAGATTAGGATGATAATCAACAGATCTTTCTCTGATTACCATGGGTAAACATATTATATGGGCATCAAATTTATCAACGAAATAATCACAGATCTTCGCAGTTCCCCGCAGAAGATCTTCTTCAGACCATTTAGAGTGCGATGAATAGAGTTCATCAAAATTTCTAATATTCAAACCGATTTTTAGGGTGCTTGTTGGAATATCCTTTAAATAATTTATTAGTTGGTTATCTTTTAAATTAGGATTTAAAAGGATTGCAAGGTCATTTATAACTTTAACTTGGGGTTTAACAACCCCCATATTATTTAACAAATTTTTTGAGATTTGATCTCTTACAAGTATGATTTCGGCCTGGTTCAAAACCCTCTGCACATAGTATCTCAATAAAAACGAATTTATCGGCACCACACCCACTCCCCAAACTACAAGGGGCAATCCTAATAGTTTTGCTAAATTTAAGAATGAAATACTTGTAAAATTTTTGTTGACAATATCGCCTCCACCATAAATAACTAATCGAGATTTTTTAAGAAATTTATTAATTTTCTTCCAATTTGAGATTTTATAAAAATCAAATATACGAACAGAATCTTCAATTGGATATTTAGATTTAAGTGAGAGGTCATTGTCTGCCATTAAAAAAATATCAGTACCTAAAACTTCCTTAATCTCTTTAAATATGCAAATAAATATTGCATTGTCCCCCGTGTTCACGCCTGCGTAATTGGCTATGATAATGTTATTTCTATCCATACTAATCCTTGAATTTGAATTTTTCAGTTGCATAAAAGTATAAACGTTTAAAAACATGTTTCAAGCCAATGTATTTTGACATATAGTATGCTTTCGATAATTGCGATAGCCGTTTATTTCCTTTATACTCGTATTCTGAGAAGTCATAGTTATTTAGCCATTTGAAAAACTTTTTTGAATCATAAAATTTATTTTCATCCATATGGGGTGGAATATTATCTTGTATATTCTCCCAATTTTCTTTTCTAATAGAAATAAACCCTTTGTCGATATGGATTCTAATTAAATCAAATATTGAAGGTTTTATATTAAAATTACATTTGTTTGGATCAATATCTTCGAGAACTAGACCAGTCACCGTTCTTAAACATTTTTCACATGAACCGCAATTTAGTTTAGAAAATTGTGAATGGCAGACTCTTAGATGTTTCAGATATTCTGGGGTTTCTTTTAGAACCTGCCTGATCTTTTCCGATCTCCCAATTTCGTAGGCATCATGAATTATCTTAGTATCTGCCCAACGAATTTCATTATCAATTGATGGATGCGATCCCCATGGTACTTTCGGATTATTTTCTGAAAAACTTGAAGCGATGAAAATCGTTCCAATTCCATCTAGTATGGTTAATGGTGCAGATATCCCACAAAAGAATATACCGTGACTAACTTCCCCCCACCAACCATCTTTAATTCCATATTCATTAGCTATAGTCGGGTCATTTATCATTTCTCGCCCATTAGTTTTTATGAAATGGTTTTTCACCCCGTTATTTTTAGCGAAATCTTCTAGCATAAATTTTACTTTATTCCAA
>JAUYBK010000187.1 GCA_030693105.1 Methanobacteriaceae archaeon
AGCTGAAAGTTATTGAGCACGGGATGGACATACGACTCTTAGATCGTGAAATATGTGAAAGACTTAAAGAAATGAAGTGGGCTCGAGGCATGAAATTCGCCTATGACCAAGTGGGGGACAGAGAAGCTGTACAAGATGGGATAGCCCTTTTAAAAGAGGCCGAAATCAATGTCCGTCAGTATGTCCAGTTTTATGTACTTGTAGGTTATAACACTACAGTAGATGAAGATATAGGAAGATGCGAGGATTTAAAAAAGTGGGGAACTGGAGCTTATGTTATGATGTATGAGAAAACACCAATTTTACGGGCTTTGGCCCGGTGGAGTAACTGGAAGCCGTTTTATCGTAGTATGTCTTTTGAGGAATATAAAAGGGAGAACTTTAAAGGGTGATATAAGAAATAATATTAATTTCTGCACAAAGGTGGCCCCGATGTACAGCGATTTGGAGGATTATGAACAAAATAGCCCTTTATATAAAACAAAGAACCGAGATAAGGAATGAAATTTTGAAGTTGAGATTAGAGAGTATTAAGATTAGTAGGAAAATCCAAGAATATAATAACGAGATGAGAGATATGAGCAGTACAGGAAGAACCGGAGATAGAAAAGATCAGGATTATTATATAACGCCCATTGTTGAGATAGAAAAATTCCTGATCGAATTTAATAGAATCATTCCTTTGATGGGACAAGCAGTTTTAGATCCAAGTGCCGGTGGCGACGGCGACCATCCTATGAGCTACCCTACAGCACTGGAGCCTTATGGATGTGATATAGTGACTATGGATATCCGCGAAGACAGTCTGGCGCAACAAAAAGGTGATTATCTTAAGAAACAGTTTATCACGCCGGAGCCAACTGTAATTATGACAAACCCGCCCTTTAGGCTGGCCATAGAGTTTATTAAAAAAGCTTTAAAAGACGTGCGTCCAGGGGGCCATGTAGCAATGCTCTGTAGACTCAACTTTTTTGGCAGCCAAAAGCGCAAGGCCTTTTGGAATGGGAATATGCCGGTTTATACGTTTGTTCACAATAAAAGAATGAGCTTTACTGCCGATGGAAAAACCGATAGCATAGAATATGCTCATTTGGTTTGGCAACGTGGGGTTAATCCTGAGTATACGAGATTAAAGGTGATTTAATTCGTGTATTTAACCAGGGGGGAGAAATGAGTTTAAAATTATTTGAGGGAGACTGTTTAGATTTGCTTTCCCAAATCCCTGATAATTTTGTTAAATTGGTAGTAACTTCTCCGCCATACAATCTTAATAAAGATTATGAGAATAAACTTGATATGAATGAATATATTAGCCAACAGGAAGCAGTAATTAAAGAATGTGTTAGAATTTTGGCTGATGATGGTAGTATATGTTGGCAAGTAGGAAATTATGTTGATAATGGGAAAATCGTTCCTCTTGACATCGCTCTATACAATATATTCGATTCTTTAGGTTTAAGTTTGCGTAATCGTATTGTATGGCACTTTGGGCATGGTTTACACGCGTCCAAACGATTTTCTGGGAGATATGAGGTAATTATGTGGTTTACAAAAAACGACGAATATATTTTTAATCTCGATCCAGTAAGAGTACCGCAAAAATATCCAAGTAAAAAGCATTTTAAAGGCCCAAAAAGGGGCAAACTTTCCTGTAATCCCAAGGGGAAAAATCCAAGCGACGTTTGGGATATCCCGAATGTAAAGTCTAATCACGTTGAGAAGACAGCTCATCCCTGTCAATTCCCGGTTGAGCTTGTTGAACGTCTGGTTTTGTCTTTGACAAACGAAGGAGACTGGGTTTTTGATCCGTTTATGGGTGTAGGTTCAACTGCATTAGCAGCACTTATTCACGGGAGGAAGGCTATGGGGGCTGAAATTATGCCCGAATACATTAAAATAGCAAAAGAGAGAATATTGTTAGCCCAACTGGGTAAATTAAGAATTCGACCTATGAATAGGGGGATTTTTGATCCTAAGAACCCTAAAAATATCCCCCCAAAATTTGTTAAAATAGAGGTGGAAGAATGAAAATCGTTATTGATGTGAGTTGTGACAAGTGCAGCCTTCCCACAGTTCATCGAGAAGCTTGGGAGTGGTTAAATGAGCGGGGATTTTTCCGCCGTTATACATTTAGGGAATTTAATAATCGCTTTTTCGAGCATAAGCATCGTACGTCACCCACGCTAATTAAACTTGTTGAAAATGAAGGGAATGAAGATTGCCCTAGAGTTAGTGGCCCGTTTCGAGAGTTGCAGGTAGTAGAGGTTCCAGATGATGTCGAGTGGGATATCGTATCATATAGAAGTGGCGAAAAAGTTGTAGAAAAGCATAGGAGTTGGGGTTAATGGAAGTTGAAAGTGGTTCATGTGTCTGCCCGATTTGTCAGGGTGCGGGCTATTTTATTTCTGAAAGGAGGAAAACTGCAAATTCCCAAGCTATTGGGATTCCAAAATTACGGACAAAACTTTGTAAAAGATGCAAGGGAACTGGGATGCTGGAGTGTAAAGACGATGAATAATTATAAAGAAGCTTATTTAAAATTATTTGAAGACATTAAAAGTGATATAGATGGAAGTTCAATCGGGATCATTAGTAGAACGACCTTAAAGGCCGTTCTAAGTCGAATGGAAGCTGATATAGAATTTCTCGAAGGGGAAAAAATTAATGGTTAAAGAGGGTTTGCTCATAGAGCTAAAAGCCGGCTTAAAAAAGCTGGAAAACGTTTTATTACAAGAGTGTCCAAAATTTTCTGTTGATATAACATTGAATATGGGGGATGGAAAAGGGTATAGGCTTTTTAGTGATCAAATTTGTAGCAAAAGAATTTTTAGGTTTGGTATCGGTGATTGCTGTTCTAAGGTTGACTTTATGAATTTGAATATGGCGGAGGTTTTTGTTGAGAATTTTGACGAGTTAGTTGCCCTTGCGATTGAGGATCATGAGATGAACCGGCAAAAAGATGAACAGTTAGAAGAGGCAAATTTGGAACTTATAAAAAGCTTAAATAGCAAAATAGAGGGGATTGACGGCGGAGAAAAAGATCTCCCTGCGTGGAAGTTGCCATAGGAGGAAAATAAATGTCAGAGAAAGAATATACTTTATCGGCCTTACAACGATATATTGTTGAGGTTGGTGGGTGGGAAATGCTAGAAGAAGAAGATCTTAACCAAATACGAGAAAAGGCCAAAAAACTTGATACTAATGAATGGCAAAAGGCATATTCGGAGTATCATTCCTCCCCCGATGTTATAAAACAGATTATAAAAGATCAGAAAAGAAAAAACAACCTATAATCCTTCGTCTAACACAATGATGGGGAGCTGTGTTTTATTGTCAACGTTGCATAAAAAACTTTTTCCATTTTTGATTTTCCAGGAATATTTTGAAGAGCCCTCAAGTTCAATTAAAAGGATTAAAGCATCTATATAGATTTTATGGATTTTCGAATTAAAAAAATCGATGCCTCTATCTTCACATTCTTGTTGGTATTCTTTGGACTCTCGATCATAAAGGGACATTTTTGTTCACCTATAAAAAATATTGTTTTCATTACATATAAACTTTTCGATTTTGAAACCGAAAGCCTTATATGTGATGAGATGAATAACCTAATATGAGTGATATAAATGGTAAAAAAAATTGAATTAACCCAAGGGAAAGTGGCGCTAATTGACGATGAGGACTATGATTGGCTTAGCCAGTGGAAATGGTGCGCACGGAAAGGGAAGCACACCTACTACGCCACAAGAAATGTTTATTTGGGAATATTTGACGGGAAGGAAAAAACGAAAACGATTTGGATGCATCGACTAGTTGCCGGGACGAGAGAGGGTTTTGTAACGGATCACGTTGATGGGGACGGATTGAATAATCAACGTGAGAACCTAAGGGAGTGTTCAAATAGGCAGAATATGCAAAATCAGAGGAAAAGTGGGACATCCCGATTCCCTGGCATATATTGGAATAAAGTGGCCAAGAAATGGATAGCTCAAATTAGGGTAAATGGCAAAAGGAAATTTCTCGGATATTTCGA
>JAUYBK010000191.1 GCA_030693105.1 Methanobacteriaceae archaeon
CAGAGAAGATACTATCAAAAGCATCAGGAAACAGCCAAGTAGAAGCTGGACAAATTGTAATGGCCAATATTGATGTGGCCATGACTCACGATCTTACCGGACCGTTATCCGTAGAATCTTTCCAAAAGATAGGTGTGGAAAAGGTGTGGGACCCCGAGAAAATAGTGGTGATCTTCGACCACCAGGTACCGGCTGATTCCCTGGAAGCAGCTCAAAATCACATCTTAATGCGGCAATTTGTGCAAGAACAGGGAATAAGTAATTTTTACGATGTAAGAGAGGGAGTTTGCCATCAGGTCTTACATGAGAAGGGACACGTAGTCCCGGGAGAAGTAGTTGTCGGAAGCGACTCTCACACTTGCACTCACGGAGCATTAGGGGCATTTTCAACTGGAATTGGGTCAACTGACATGGCAATGGTATTTGCCACCGGTAAACTCTGGTTTAAAGTTCCAGAAACATTAAAATTCGAAATAGAAGGTGAACTTGGTAAACACGTATACTCCAAGGACGTGGTGCTGGACATAATAGGCAGTATTGGGGCCGACGGTGCAACTTATCAAGCTTGCGAGTTTGGCGGTGAAACAACCCGGAAAATGTCAGTATCAGACCGAATGGCCTTGTGTAACATGGCCATAGAAATGGGGGGTAAAACGGGCCTGGTGGAACCTGACGAAAAAACACTGAACTACATTAAAGCTAGATCAAACAAACATTACGAGGTTTTCAAGACTGATGAGGGTGCAGAATCACTAACCACCATGCACGTGGAAGTGAATGATCTGGAACCACAGATTGCCTGCCCCCACAACGTGGACAATGTAAAACCAGTAAGCGAGGTGGACGGAACTCCCATAGACCAAATATTTCTGGGTTCATGTACCAACGGGCGCCTGGATGACTTGAGGGTGGCTGCTAAGATACTCAAAGGAAAAGAAATTTCTCCCAACGTGCGCATGTTGGTTATACCTGCATCCCGCGAAGTTTACCGCAGTGCACTGGACGAAGGCCTTATGAATATATTTGTGGATGCGGGGGCCCTGGTATGCAACCCCTGCTGTGGCCCGTGCCTGGGAGGCCATGTCGGACTAATAGGTCCTGGTGAAGTAAGTCTATCTACCTCCAACCGGAACTTTAAGGGAAGGCAGGGAAGTCCTGAAGGAGAAGTGTACCTTAGCTCCGCCGCAGTAGCCGCAGCATCTGCCATCAAGGGACAAATAACTGATCCTAGATTTTAAGGACTCATTACATATTAAATCATACTTGCAGGTGTTAAAAATGGACAAAATAATTAAAGGAAAGGTTTGGAAGTTTGGGGATGACGTAGACACTGACATAATTATCCCGGGGCGGTATCTGGTATTTACTGGTGAAAAAGAACTCGCAGCATGTGTAATGGAAGGTTGCGACCCTGATTTCTCAAATAAAGTCAAAAAAGGCGATATAATGGTTGCTGGCAAAAATTTCGGTTGTGGCTCGTCTAGAGAGCACGCGCCAATTGCAATTAAGGGTGCTGGCATATCGGCTGTGGTTGCTGAGTCTTTTGCCCGGATATTCTACCGAAACTCCATAAACATAGGTTTGCTTCTTATAGAAGCCAAGGGAATTTCAGGACATATATCTGAAGGTGATGAAATTCAAATAAATATGGATAAAGGGGTTTTAAAAGATTTAAACACTTTTGAAGAGTTTGAAATTCAACCCCTCCCCGAATTCATGCTGGAAATTATGAAGGAAGGTGGGCTTATTAACTACCTGAAGAACCACTTGGCTGAGATTAAAGGCCAATAAATTTGTAAAATGAATTAAAATTAGCTAAATAAAAACTAAAAGGTGTATGTTATGTATAAAATATCAGTTATACCTGGAGATGGAATTGGAAAAGAGGTTATGGAAGCCACTTTACATATCTTAGATGCGTTGGATGTTGAATTTGATTACCACTTTGCCGATGCTGGTGACGAGTATATGGAGAAAACAGGGATACCCCTGCCTCCGGAAACGTTGGATATTGTTAAAAATTCCCAGGCTTGTCTTTTTGGAGCTGCCGGGGAATCCGCGGCTGATGTGATTGTGAAAATGCGGCAAGAGTTGGACCTCTACGTTAATCTAAGGCCCGTAAAATCGTATCCTGGTACTAAATGCCTCTTTGATAACCTGGACTTTGTAATTGTCCGTGAAAACACTGAAGGACTCTATATTGGGAGAGAGGAATACACTGAAGATGGTGCTATTGCCCAAAATGTTGTCACCAGAAAAGCTTCGGAAAGAATTTGTAAGTTCGCCTTTGAATACGCTAAAAAAACAAACCGGGGTAAAGTGACTGCAGTCCACAAAGCTAACGTTCTTAAAAAGACAGACGGACTCTTCAAGGAGATATTCTACAAAGTAGCAGAAGATTATCCGGATATGGAGTTAGACGATCGATACGTAGACGCTACGGCCATGTTTTTCATTACCAAACCCGAAATGTTTGATGTAATCGTCACTACTAACCTCTTTGGAGATATATTATCGGACGAAGGAGCGGGACTGGTGGGTGGTTTAGGGTTAATACCTTCCGCGAACATTGGTGAGAGTCAGGGCCTATTTGAACCCGTGCATGGTTCCGCACCACGTCATGCTGGTAAAGGTACAGCAAACCCTTCGGCCATGATCTTATCGGCGGTATTGATGTTGGACTATCTGGAAGAACATGATGAAGCCCGCCGACTGGAAGATGCGCTGATAAAAGTACTGGCCGGGGGAAAAGTGGTAACTGCTGACTTGGGCGGCTCGGCATCTACCATGGAAATGGCAGATGAAGTCAAAAGAAAGTTAGAAGCGCAAATTTAATTTTTGCTTCTTTTTTTTTTAATTGTTATATACCCCTAATTTCATAATTAATTTTAAAGTAAATCTGAGAGTCTATGATGAAAACCGCTGATGTAAGGGCAGACATCCCTCTGCTGGATGAGGTAATTTATATGGATGCTGCCAGCACTACTCCTACACCAAAGCCGGTTGTGGAGGCTATGTGCGATTATTACTACCACTACAATGTTAACACGGGCAGGGGAGCTTATAAATTGGCAGTTAAAGCCACCCAAAAATTAGATGAGGTTCGAAAAAAAGTGGCAGGATTTGTAAATGCTGACTTTTCGGAAATCATTTTCACCAAAAACACCACCGAAGCCATAAACATGGTGGCACACGGCTTAAAATTAAAAAAAGGCGACAAAATTGTGGCTTCTAACATGGAACACCACTCTAACCTGGTCCCCTGGCTAAACTTAAAAAAAAGAGGAGTGGAAGTTGAAATAGTTAAAACCGACTCGAATGGAGTTTTAGACCCCTCAGATATTGAAAAAGCAGTGGATGGAAATACTAAACTTCTCACTGTCACCCACATTTCTAATTCCATTGGATCAGTTCAGCCGGTGGAAGAATTGGGAAAAATAGCAGAAGATAATGGATCACTCTACCTGGTTGACGTTGCCCAATCAATGGGGCACATGAAACTCGATTTTAAAGGATTAAATGCGGATTTTATCACTTCACCTGGTCATAAAGGATTATTAGGCCCGGTGGGAACGGGGTTTCTCTGCTGCACTCCTGAGTTACAGGAACAAATGGAACCTATTAATCTGGGAGGAGGCACGGTGGATGAAGTGGGAGAAGATGATTTCAAGCTCACGGAAGTCCCCTACCGTTTTGAAGGAGGGACCCAGAATATTTCGGGGTTGATTGGATTAGGAGCTGCCGTTGACTATGTTAAACGAATAGGAACTAAAAAAATAGAAAAGCATGGCAGAAAAATTACCAAAATGCTTTACAATGAGATCAATGATCTAGAGGGGACTGAGGTCTATGGCAGTCCAGAAAATATTTATGGAATTGTGTCCTTCAATATTGATGGGATGAACCCCCACGATCTGGCCAAGATTTTGGACGAAACCAGAAACATATGTGTGCGTAGTGGTCACCACTGCGCCATGCCAGCCATGAAACATATGGGGACCTACGAGGTGGGGGGAACGGTAAGAGCTTCTTTACATTATTATAACACGAAAGATGAAGTAGGAACACTGGGAGAGACTATTGAAAAAATTTCCAGTTTCTGGAGAGATAAATAAACAGGGAGAATCAAAAATGACCCGACCGCAGATCATAGCCATATTCATTATTCTCATCATGGTTTTGAGCTCAGTAGCTGCTTTTATAGTGGCCTTCTAGGGCATCATTAGTCAATTAAATGTATAAGAACAGTGAAGAATTAATAATAAGATCCGATTATTTGAAAAATTAAAGATATTTAGACTAGGAGGGAGGTCTGATTATGGTAAAAGTAAGGATGGGGGCCGTAGTTGCAGAATTTAATTACGACATAACCCACATGATGTTAGAACTGGCTAAAGAGCATGCTAAATTCTTAGAATCTGAAATTACTGAAGTTATTACAGTTCCCGGAGTTTTTGACATGCCCTTAGCTATAAAGAAGCTTTTAGAAATGGATGATATCGATGCGGTTATAACTCTCGGCGCAGTTATTGAAGGAGCCACTTCCCACGACGAAATCGTGGTACAACACGCTTCCCGTAAAATTGCTGATTTGGCCCTGGACTATAACAAACCGGTGGCTTTGGGAATCACTGGTCCGGGAATGACTCGTTTAGAAGCTCACCAACGTGTGGACTATGCTAAAAGGGCGGTGGAAGCAGCAGTAAAGATGGTGGGGCGGCTGGAATAGTCTATCTACCAATTATTTTTTTATTTTCAATAACTTTGTTAAAAGAATTCATTACTGATTATCACGGCTTAACAATGAATTAGTAATAGCTGATTTAATCACCTAACTATAATCCCAACTATAAAATAATCTTCTTAACAAATTCAAGATCATAATGGAGAGATCTTTATGGAAATATTAACTCCCCAAGACCTTAAAGAAAAATTCCACGACCCTTGGGTAGCCCCTTACCAGAAAGTTCTTACTATGGTGGACGGGGACCTGGTGGAGATAGTGGAGTACCACCCCTGTATCGGAGGGTCAGAATGGATGGTTTACCAGTACGAAAGATCCAGCGACCTGGTACTACAATCTAAAAGGGATGGAAATAAACACACCTACTTAACGCGGGTTGGAAAAACAGATTTAGAGCTGAAACCAAGCTTTAGGGCAGCAGGAATTCAGGAAGTGACGGTCGAAGGAGGCGAAGTACGTGTAGTGCACGCTGGACTTGCGGGGGCCGGTGTGGGCGCCGGAATGTGTCGTGGAATGGCTGAAGGGGTTAAAAGAATAGAACTCCACGATGTGGGAGGTGGGTCTAAATTGGGAAAGGCGGCAGTTATAACGCCCCGCATGGAGAAGGTGATTCTGGGCATTGATGATACTGACACCAAAGAGGAGGGTGCCACCTGGACTATGGCCCACAATGTAGGGATTGAACTTTCTAAAATGAGGTTCCAGTACCTGGACCATGTAACAGTACAATTATACCCCCACAACCCTAACAAAACCCAAAACTGCGTGGCTATAGCGCTGGTATTCGCGGTCCTACCTGGTGAAAAAGATAAACTAGTCCATGAAGCTCGTAAATTGTTAAAAAAATACACTTTATCTGATAAAACCTCAATAGCAGTTCTTGAAGGTTTAAAAATACCTGAAAAACTCAGGTCCTACTCGGAAGCTGCTAAAATGTCTATGATAACCCTGGAAGAAGCAGAAAAAGTGGCAGGGGAAGTTGGGGTAGAACTGGTGGAAGTTACTGGTAATCAGGGAAAAATTGGGGCTTTAGCAGCACTGGGCCTCTACAACGACCTAAAAGAAGCAGCTCGAGTGCACGAGTAGGCCCGTTAATTTTAAAGCTTTTAAATATTTTATTTGGTGATGAAATTAAGGAATATTCCTTTATTCAAAGTTGGAATTTCCATATCTGAATTCACATTTCCCTCAATTTCTATTTTAAGTGTGTAACGTCCTACCGGGATGTAATAGGTATTATTAGCTTCATTTTCATTTATAAAGATTTCACGGTATTTCACGCCATTCAGGTAGATGTTGTAGGTTCCGTTATGGATTATTCCGGTACTGGTACTTAATTTTTTGTCTTTGAGGTAAATATTAATGTTTTTAGCACTTTCAGTCCCGGTTCTGAGGATAAATCCTTTTTTTACAGTTATATTACCTGCGTCCTGGAGCAACAGATTTTTTTCGGCGTAGAGGTTCTTGAATATGTTTCTCAGATTGGTGTCGGGGATAACGTCCCTTACATTTAAACCGAAGTAGTCACGGGCATTAGATGGTATGCGAATAACGTTTTCCTCGCCGGGAATGTTCTGCATCAGACCGTAACGCTGGTTGTTAATGTATATGTGGTCTCCATAACTCAAGTCCAGGGTGCTCATAGCATCAGGAGGGGCCCTGATTAGGGTGTATTCATTTTCCAAGGCACTGTCCACAAGATAAGGGCCCCTGATATCGAAGCTCTTGTTTTCGAGAGGGTCTTTCCATATTATGAGGTTCCGGGAGGCCGGTTCTACTGATATTTTACCTTCGTCAACGTGGACTGATCCCAGGAGGGTGGCCAGCATGGCCACCATAATTAGTCCAGAAACCAGCATAGGGGAGTGCATATAAAAAAAAGATTTTAAATTCCTAGATTTACTGTCCGACTTGAATAATGATCTAAATGAAGTTTTCCCTATGCGGATGATGTAAAAAATGGCAATAATAGCTCCGACGGCAGTTATTATCAGCCCCAGCATTACGGGGAAGAACCGGATGAAGAACACGCAGAAAAATCCAAGAGTGGCCAGTGAAAGACCTAAAAGCCCCATTCGGATGTGTTTTCCCAGGGTGTCAATCATGGTAATGCGCCCATATTCAGTGGCACGATCCACGATGGTCCTAACCACTTCAGTAGCAACCACATTAAGCTCGTGGAGTGATGAAAGAACGTGGTCAATTTTACCGATGTCCACTTCCTTGATGCGCATACCCCTGACATCTGCGTCCAGCACGATACCCACATCTACTCCATAGTCGTCTTCCAGCTTTATATTTTTAAGAAATGACCTTCTTGCTGCAAACTGGCCGCTGAGAGGTTGTTCAAATTTAATTTCTGGGAAAAAGAAGTTTAAGAGAGGTTTAGCAGTTAATTCGGTGACCCGGCCGCCTTCTCTTTTAAATTTAGTCTTGGTAACATCAGCTTCGCCTATAAGAATTGGTTTAATGATCTTTTCCACTTTCTGGGTAGTCAAGTTTTGAATATCAGCATCCAAAAATACCGCCACATCTCCTTTAGAATTACTGAAACCTGTTTTTATAGCAGCACCTTTCCCACGATTTTTCACGTGACTTATTACGGTGGCTCCCGCTTCACGGGCAACCTCGGCAGTAAAGTCGGTTGATCCGTCGTCAACCACTATAATCTCATTGACATATTTCAAAGAGGCAACGACTTTAACGACTTCACCAACGGTTTCATGTTCGTTGAATGCGGGAATAATGACTGAAACAGTCATTTCATTCTTTCCAGTTCTTTTTTTAACTGAAGCTATAATCAGGAAGAAAATTAGAATGATCCAAGACACTTATCTTACACCTCTAGACTTCACTTTCATCCACCCACTTATATATAAATTGGTGGTCGGCATTCATATTACTGAAAGTTCCACAAAACTTTATTAGCGATTTTAACATAAAACAATATTGAAATTAGCCGATAAATTTCATAAAATTGGTCTAAAAGTTTGGATGAACGAGGATTAATATGGAACCAAAAGTAATGATAATGTTGGGAAGCGCATCTGATTTTAAAATAGCCCAAAAGGCTCTGGACACTCTGGAGAAATTGGAGATACCCTACGATATCAGGGTGGCTTCAGCCCACCGGACCCACCAAAAAGTTAAAAGCATAGTAACTGATGCTACCCAAAAAGGCACAGAAGTTTTTATTGGAATCGCTGGTCTTTCAGCTCATTTACCTGGTATTATCGCATCTATTACTTACAAACCAGTTATAGGGGTCCCGGCGGATGTTAAATTGGGAGGTATGGATGCTCTTTTTGCCACGGTGCAGATGCCCTTAGGAGCTCCAGTGGCTACAGTTGGTGTGGATCGTGGCGAAAACGCAGCCATATTAGCGGCCCAGATAATTGGGATACACGATGCTGATGTTAGAGAAAGACTATATTCCATGAGACAGGACTTTTTTACCAATATTAAGGCTGATGAGCTAAAACTTTTTGAAAAAATTAAAGGAGAATACTACTCGCCCCGGCCCTGGAATGAAACCGGAACCCAGGATAAGGTGGTTAAAGAGAATCAATCAAGCGAAATTTCGCCACGGGTGGCAGTGATTTCAGGAAGCTATTCTGATATGAAAGTTACCAAAAAGGTCACCATGTTCCTAGACAAATTCAATATCTCTTATGATTCTGCTGTAATCTCTCCCATCAGGTCTCCAGATGAATTCGAGAGATTTATGGATCTAAACAAGGATACAGAAATATTTATAGCTATTTCTGGACTTTCTGCCCATGTAACAGGGGCAGTGGTGGCTTACACAGAAAAACCAGTCTTGGGAGTCCCCTGTTCCATACGTTTAGATGGTTTTGATGCGTTACTTTCCATGGTTAACATGCCCCCGGGAGTGCCAGTGGCAACTACTGGAATCGATGCTGGTGGAAATGCCGCTATAATGGCTGCTGAAATGCTGGCTATAGGGGATAAATCGATTAACGAAGATTTGATCCGTTTCAAGGGAATATAAATTGTAAAAGTTAAATTTTATTAAATTTAATTCTAATAGAAAAAGCAATACCGAGAACTAAGATATGAAAGGAACTGCTGAAGACCATGAAAATAAGGGTAACTGTCAGGCAGGAAGTTGTAACTGTTCTGCTAATTACATTTGGGGTGGATTAGTGGTTGTGCTGCTGGTATTATTCATCGCCTCTATGATAAAGTGAAAAGGGTGATTCTATACGAGAATTCTTAAAGGCTCTTGCAAATGATGTTAGTGTGGTAAAAATAGAAAAAGAGGTATCAACATACCTTCAGCTCTCCGAAATCATGCGGAAACATCCCCGAGATACTATTATTTTCCAAAACATAAAAGAAGCTGAAATGAAGGTTGTATCCGGTATCTGTAACACCAGGGAAAAAATAGCCGAGTCCATGAGTGTGGATGTTTCTGGTATTAATATGAGGATAATAGAGGCCATAGAAAACCCTTTGGTCATTGATACGTATCAAGAAGCAGGAAAATACTTTGAAATATCAAAAGACCCTGATTTGGCAGAATTACCCGTCCCCATGTATTACCGCAAGGATGGAGGCCCTTATATCACGGCGGGGGTGATCATTGCCAAAGACCCGGACACTGGCGTAAGGAACGCATCCATACACCGCATGCTGGTCCTGGGTAAAGACCGGCTCACGGCCCGTATTGTCCCCCGTCACCTATACACTTATCATCAAAGGGCAGAAGCCAATGATGAACCACTGGAAATAGCTATTGCCATTGGTATGAACCCGGCTACACTTTTAGCAACCACAACTTCCGTTTCGATCACCACTGATGAGCTCGAGGTGGCTAATAACTTCCACAACGGCGAGATGAAACTGATAAAGTGTGAAACTGTGGACTTAGAGGCCCCGGAATGTGAAATTCTACTGGAAGGTAAAATATTACCTCATGAACGAGCCCAAGAGGGACCTTTCGTGGACTTGACAGATACATATGATGTTATAAGGCAAGAACCAGTCATAAAACTCGATAAAATGCACTATAGGGCCAATACGCTTTACCATGCTATCATGCCCGCGGGTAACGAGCATAAACTTCTCCAAGGACTACCCCAGGAGCCCCGTATCTATAAGGCGGTTCAAAACACCGTACCCACAGTTAAAAATGTTCTTTTAACGGAAGGGGGATGTTGCTGGCTCCACGCAGCAGTATCAATCCAGAAACAAACTCAAGGGGATGGAAAAAACGTAATTATGGCTGCACTCGCTGCTCATCCTTCCCTGAAACACTGTGTAGTGGTTGACGAGGATGTGGACATCTTTGACGTAGAAGATATTGAGTACGCCATGGCCACCCGGGTTAAAGGAGATGAAGATATCCTGATAGTCCCACGAGCTAGAGGCTCGTCACTGGATCCGTGTGCTACACCTGAAGGAACCACTACCAAGGTGGGAGTGGATGCCACCAAACCTATAGATAAAAAAGAGAAGTTTGCAAGGGTAAGTCAGACTTTATAACTATTTTATAACATCTATGGGGGCCCCACACTGGGGGCACTTATCTTTTTTTAAACCATCTTCTATTACTTGAAAACCATTTCTAGCTATTAAAAGCTCATTGCATTCGTAACAGCGAGTGTTTTCCCCATCATGTCCTGGAACGTTTCCTAGGTAAACGTAAAGCATACCAGCCTCCCGAGCAATATCTCTGGCTCTTTCCAAGCTTTTCACTGGGGTGGGACGGACGTTGCTAAGCTGATAATCGGGATGGAAACGGCTAAAGTGTAATGGTACTTCCACACCTAATTCTTCTGCTAAAAATTTAACTAAAGCCTTCAAGTCTTCTTCAGAATCATTATAACCCGGTATAACCAGGTTAGTGATCTCGATGTGGATCCCATTTTCATACATGCTCTTAATGTTGTCCAGCACGGGCTGTAGCCGGGCATCACATAGTTCTTTGTAGAAACGCTCTGAGATTCCCTTCAAGTCAATGTTGGCAGCGTCCAAGTAAGGAGTTATGAGTTCCAGGACTTCTTCCGTCATGTAACCATTGGTAACGTAAATGGTCTTTATGCCCTCTTTTTGGGCCAAGACGGCGGAGTCGTAGGTGTATTCAAACCACATGGTTGGCTCGTTATAGGTCCAGGCAATGGAACTACATTCATATTCTTTCGTAAGACTCATAGCCTCTTTTGGTGGAAGTTCACGAGTTGGAATATCCTCCAGTTCGGCTTGGGATATGCTCCAGTTCTGGCAGTAACGACAGCGGAAGTTACAGCCTAAAGTCCCCAGGGAGAATACTCGGGAGCCCGGATAAAAATGAAATAAAGGTTTTTTTTCTATGGGGTCCACGGCCATGGAAGATGCGGCTCCATAGTTAAGGGTGTAAAGGGTTCCTTCCTGGTTTTCTCGCATTTCACAAAAACCTTTTTTCCCATTAGAGATAATACAATGCCGATTACACACATGGCAGTTCAGCGCGCTCTCCAATTTCTTATAAAGCATGGCTTCTTTTTTCATGCTCCCCCTATTCTATGATTTTTTCAAGTGCTCGTAGCCCTTCAGTACTAATATATTTGTATTTCCATTCTTATTTATCATCTCAATTCTTCTCGAACTGATGACTTCACCTATAACGTGAAGTTCGACTAAGTCCTTTAAAGAATTAAATTCATCTTTTTTAATGGTTAAAAGCAATTCAAAATCTTCGCCGTAGGAAATTATCATTTCTATGGGATTTTTATTAACTAGAGATGCAATTTCTGTTACAATGGGCTTCACTGGTAATTTATTTTCATAGAAACGCATCCCCACACCACTTGCCGCGGCGATCTCCCCCATCTCACTTAATAGGCCGTCAGTTATGTCGGTGGCTGAGGTGACTGCCTTGCTTTCGGATAGTAACAAGCCCTCCTTTACCCGAGCCCGAGGTTGTAATGCGTGTTTTATTGCATCCTCTTTCTCAAGAGAATTTAAATCAATAGAAATAGGGCTTCCCAGTAAAATTTCAAATCCTGCGGCAGCCAAACCTAAATCACCGGTAACTGCAACCAGATCTCCTTCGCGGGCACCACTTTTCATCAGCACCTTATTTTTATCCACAATGCCGAGGGCGGTTCCGCAAAGGGTTATATTGTCGGCCTGGTTGGTATCTCCACCTAGAAGAGCCATATCATACTCTTCACAGGTACCTATTATTCCTTCTAACAGTGAATCGAAGTCCTCCAGGGGAAGGTTAGGAGGAAGGCCAATGCTCATTATAATTCCAATTGGTCTGGCTCCCATAGCGGATAGATCGCTGAGATTTACTATTACGGCCTTTTTCCCCATTTCCATGGGATTCATTACAGTTGGGAAGTGGGATGGTTCTAAAAGAAGGTCAGAAGTAATTACTAGGTAATCATTTCCCAGAGATAAAAGAGCACCATCATCTTCGAGGCTTTTTCGGGAAAATTCATCAAAAAATGTCTTAAAAAAAGGAGAAGTAGGGATAGAATTTTGGCTCCGGGATAGGAGCCGTTTTATGAGGTTTTTTTCACCAAGATCAGAAATATTTGGTTTATTAGAGGGCATTATTAACCCTATCTTTAATTATTTCGGCTATTCTGCTGTCTGCACCCAGGGGTTTGGTATAGACGATCTCACCGTGGAAGTGGAAATCTTCCTGTTCTTCATGATCATGGTGGTGTCCGTGGCCAGAGGACTCGCCTCCATTGTCCAGTCCTAAAATTCGTGGAATATCCTGGGTAGTGTGTACTCCGTCTGCTAGGAACACGGGAGTAACTACAATCTTTTCTACTCCCCTTTCTGCCAATTTATTGATTGATGAGGGGATGGATGGTTTTGACATGTTCATAAAACCTATTTCCACGGGATACTCAGTTTTTTGACGATATATTTCTGCAAGCTCACTAATAACATCTTTACCGTATGGTAAACGACTTCCGTGCCCTACCAAAAGGACACCTATCTTATTTTTTGAGTTTGAATTTGTAACCATATGATATCACTCCAGCATCGCCTTCTTCTCTGATTTTTCTGAATACGAGTTCTACTCCGTCGCCAATTTCTATATTTTCCCCTTTAGAGTCCACTATCTGACTGGTGATTTTAGTTCCTTCCTCCAGTTCTATTATAGCTACTACGTAGGGTGATAATAACTTGAACTCATCAGTGGGAGTGTGTATAACTGAGTAAGTATGAATCTTTCCATTACCACTCAATTTTACTTCCTCTAATCTACCTTTTCTTCGGCATTCGGGACATATAACCCTTATGGGGAAGTAAACCTCGCCACAGTGGGTACATTTTGAACCTATGAGATTGTAGCGCTGGGGTATGTGGCGCCAGCCCCTTACAATATCTTTCATTTGAAACCTCCTATTAAAATATATTACTGTTATTTTCTTTGAAATTAACTTAGGTGAATTGGTAACTGAATTGCTTCTTATTTGAGAAATAAGAACTTAATCTATAATATTATCTCACACAATTATCCTTCTTTTATACCTATTAATCTATTTATGAATTATGTCTTGAAAATTAATATTATTTTATTTTTGTTATCAATCCTACCTTAATACTTAAATAATATTAAAATATTAATAATAAATATTAATTAACATAAGATCGAAAAGGTTTAAGGAGATAAGAATGAATCAGAAAGGTTACGTGATGACGGGAATGTCATTTTTACTCATAATTCCCATTTTTATTTTATTCATGGTATTAATAGACATCAATCACTCTAACACAGAATCTAAATCTCTGGTTATAAAATCTGAGAGCATTATCCAGATTTCCAGAGATCTGGAGTCCAACCTACCTCGGGTTGGGAGACAGGTTTTAAAAGAAGAAGTTTATGAGGTGATAAAATCTAAAAAACCATTAATTGATAGTAAAAAAGTTTTGAAAGAGAATATACAACTAAAAATGGATAAAATAGCTCAAGATTACAATAAAAACGGAGCAAATGTGACTTGTACTATTCGGTTTCTAAAAGAGTCAGAAAATCCGTTTTTAATAGAAATTAATTCTAATATTGTGATTGTTAAGGATAATATGGTCCACAAACAATTTTTAGATAAAAATATCTCCATCAACGATCCTAAAGACCCTTTACCGGACCCCATGCCATTCGTTAAGTGTGAAAAATATGGTGGAGTTACCCTCAATGGCTCCCGGATATGTTAAGGCCACAGTATAGTCTCCTACCTTGAATCCAGGGGTGAAACCAATGTCCAAGCCTATGAAAATGCTACATCCCCATTATTCATTAATTAATGTCCTTACGACCCATTCAAATCCCATGAGGATACAAAAACACTTAATACTCTGAAAAACTGCATTGATAATGGATACTTTCATGAAAGCAATGATGGAGCATGTTATCTTTTTCGTTTGGAGGGAAAAAGTACCTGTTGTCATCAGGGAATGGAGATATTCATTATTCCCGCCCCACAATACAATGCATCTTTCTCTAATGCTCCTTGTTCGGTCGATCACGTGAATTTTGCCGATAACAGTAGCACCATCTACCCCGGGGGAAATCTTCAATATTACATAAACGGGCCCATTACATTCCAACTGTTTTTAGATGATTCTCATAGAAAAAAGTACGGCTTAACTCCTATTTGATGTGATTCTATGGCTATTAACGACTTAAAAAATGCAGCAGGGGATCAAATTCTATCCATAGATCTGATGCTGGCCATGATTCTGGTTACGATTTTATTGGGTGTCTCAGCCGATGCCATGGACCTGATAAGTTCTCGAATGGATGAACACACCTATGCAAATACTTTAGAGAGAATTACCACCGAAAATGTCAATATACTCATTAACACCTCGGGGACCCCTGAAATTGGGAAGAAGGCCATCAGGCCATGTCGGCAGTCAAACCCGGACTGGCTGATGCGAATTTACAGACCGGTAGTACTGTTAACAAAACACTGAGCATGAAAAAGCTCTTAAAACTAAAAGATAACTATCAAGAACTTATGGACGGAAAAATTGTACCATTAGGAGTTAATTCTACCATTATCATGCATCCTCTGAATAATTCACTGGAAACTATTTTCATAGGCGATCCAGAATGCCCTAACACCACCGCGGACGTGTTTATTATCAATCGGACTGTGCTGTGCAATTATCATGTTGCGGATATTCTGGCGACAATAATATCATCTGAAAAACCCTACCTTATTTCAAACTCATCAACCGTCTGTTGTCCGCACTGTAACCTTTCTGGAGATATTCAACATCCCCACAGTGAATCCGTAAGTTTAAAGCCTGGATGAAATGTCAACCATTCATTATTAAACAAATGGATGTTAACACCACGGATATTTACCTCATGACCGACCCACCGGTTTTAAAGGATAAATCAGCTTGCTGGATAATAGATTCCACCAAAAACATGACTGATGCCCGGGAAAATTTTGGATCATCACCGGTGCTAATAAACGACAAAATCGCAGCCTTCATGGGTGAAAATCAGAATTCAACTATTTGGGTTTATGTTTTTTCCTCTGGAAATCCCAATGAGATAATTGATGTTTATATAGCTAAATTTCCCAGGGGGACTCCTTATGAACAAGTTAAAACCCAGTATTTAACTCCACAACCCTATTATCTCATTTTTAAAATTTGGATATAGATTTAAAACTCTTTATTTTTAATTCGAAGTTTAATTATCTCTTTTTATATTAGTTTAAGAATCCCCCTTTAAAAGTATCATTGGTATTTTACCAATACTACTTCATAATTTGGGTAATTTTCCAAACATTTATATACCGATCTGGTAAAATACTCATATTCACTCAGTTTTGTGGTGACTTTACCATGGACCAAATAGACCTGAAAATCATTCGTTCATTGATTCAAAATTCCCGGATTACCATTTCGCAGATGTCCAAGGAGATGGGGGTACCAGATGCAACCATTTCTAACCGACTAAAAAAACTGGAAAAAGATGTAATCAAACAGTATACTCTTATTTTGGATCCGGAAAAACTCGGACTCTTAGTAACGGCCATCATAATTATTCAGACGGAATCTGAAAAACATGAAAGTGTTAAATCGGAGCTTTCGCAGTTAGAAGAAGTTTCGGAAGTTTACAGCATCTCTGGAGAGTATGATCTACTCATTAAACTATGGGCCCACAGTATAGAGGAGTTAAATCAGATCCTGAACATTAAGATACGTTCTGTGGATGGAGTAGAAGATCTTACCGAGATGATTGTAATGGAACGAGTAAAAGAAGGGGTGTTACCACCACTAGATCCGGTCCAGGAATAAAAAATTGTAAAAGGAGGTGAATGGATGTACCTGAGCGAATTAATAAAAAAACCGATATTTAATCATAATGGGGAAAAAATAGGAAAGTTAAGTGATGTCTTAGTGTCATCAGAAGCTCCTTATCCTATTATAAAGTCCCTAATCATGGATAAAACTGATAAAACTCAGTTTAATGTTCCCTGGAATCAAATTGAAGAATTGGGTAAGACCATAATCCTAAAGTCAGACCTGAAAAACATTTCAGAATATCAAACTAAAAAAGGTGACATAAATCTTTTAAGAGATGTTTTAGACCGTCAAGTTGTTGATATTGAGGACAAAAAAATAAGAAGGGTCAATGACCTTAAATTGTCCGCTACTAATGGTTATTATCATGTTATTGGGGTTGATATTGGTATTCATGGTATATTACGACGATTAGGTCTAACTAGGATAGTTAAAACCATTGGAGTTAAAGGTCAAGAAGACCTCATTGGCTGGAATGACATCGACACTGTCCACAGTGACTACTCCAAACTCAAGCTTAAAGTTCCTAAACAGAAAATAAAAAAACTTCACCCGGCGGACATAGCCGAGATTGTGGACCAATTGGGGCTTAACGAGTCTATGACTATCTTAAATTCTTTGGATGACGAATCTGCTGCGGATACCTTAGAAGAAGTCTCCCCGGAAAGACAAGTATCTTTATTGGCGGGTATGGACAGTAAACGGGCGGCTGATTTGTTAGATGAGATGTCTCCGGATGATGCGGCTGATTTATTATCTGATTTGCCTGAAGAAAAGGCAGAGGAACTTTTGGAGTTAATGGAGCCGTCTGAATCTCGAGATTTGAGAAAACTCCTTGAATATCCTGAAAACACTGCGGGCGGGATAATGACCACGGAATACGTCTATGTAAATGAGAACCTAAACGCCAGGGAAGTACTTAATGAACTACGTAATGTGGCTCAAGATGTGGAAACAATTTACTATATCTATGTAAAGTCAAATAATGGTGATTTAATGGGGGTAATTTCTCTTAGAGAACTTCTTCTGGCCGAGCCAGAGAAAAAAATTTTGGACTTTATGCATTCTGATGTCATAAAAGTTGATGTTCGAGAAGACCAGTATGAAGTGGCCAAAAAAATTGCCAAGTACAATTTAATTGCTTTGCCGGTGGTGGAGAATGAGAAAAAAATCAGGGGAATAATAACGGTAGATGACGCCATAGACATAGTTCTTCCAACTGCCTGGAAGAAAAGAGTTCCCCGGATGTTTAGATAACGTTAAAATCTTAAGGAATTTTTCATATGGATTTCCGAATTCTCTTCCGCTCTCTTAGAGGCCCCCGCCTAACTGCATTTTTGATTTTTCTATCAATTATTGGGCCCGGGATCATCACTGCCAGCGTTGATAACGATGCTCCAGGAATAACCACCTACTCCTTAGCCGGAGCTAACTTTGGATACTCCTTACTGTGGACCTTCATCCCTATGTTTATAGCTTTAGCAGTTATACAGGAAATGGGAGTGAGAATGGGTATAGTATCCGGAAAAGGCTTGGCTGATCTAATTCGGGAAAAGGTGGGGGTCCGTATAACTTTTTTTGTAATGATAGCACTCTTGGTGGCCAATTTTGGTAATACGCTAGCCCAGTTTTCAGGTATCGCAGTGAGTAGCGGTATATTTGGGGTGCCCAAATTTGTTGCCCTTCCCCTGGCTGCCATTTTCGTGTGGTTACTGGTGGTCAAAGGCAACTACAAGAACGTGGAAAAAATATTCTTGGGTGCTTCCCTAGTTTATCTTTCTTATATAGTGGCCGGATTTTTATCAGGACCCAACTGGGGGCTGGCAGCTCAAAATATCATAATGCCTCAACTTAGTATGGACCCGGCCTATCTGGTTATGGTGATCGCATTGGTAGGTACTACTATTGCCCCCTGGATGCAATTCTACTTGCAGTCTGCAGTGGTGGAGAAAGGCATATCATTAAAATATTTAAAGTATTCTAAAATCGATTCCATTGTGGGTCCAGCTTTCATGAGTATCGTGGCGTTTTTCATAGTTATAGCTTGTGCTAACACGCTTTTCGCTACTGGAGTTCATGTAGATAATGTTGCTGATGTGGCTCAAGCATTATTGCCCTTGGCTGGACAATATGCCAGTCTTTTATTCGCTTTTGGATTTTTAAATGCATCTTTATTCGCGGCCTGTATATTACCCCTTTCAACCGCTTATTACGTTTGTGAAAGCTTAGGGTTGGAGGCGGGAGTATCTAAAAGCTTCCGAGAAGCCCCAGTTTTCCACGGGCTCTATGCTGGAACCATCATATTGGCCGTAATAATAATTATGCAGCCTCAAATCCCTTTATTGTCCATACTATTCTTTTCGCAAGTGGCCAACGGGATACTGCTCCCCTTCATCCTGATATTCATGCTCTTAATAATCAACGACCGGGAAGTCATGGGTGATCATGTCAATTCTCGTTTATTTAATTTAATAGCAATTATCACGGTAATTATCATGATAGGGCTGAGTTTAGGGCTTCTTGCAACTAGCTTCATGGGATAAAAATAAAAAATTAAGAAAATTTAGTTGTAGTTCGCCTTTATTAAAACTATTTCTTCGAAAAAACACTTTTCACGGGCAGTAACTGAAGCTTGAAGGCCCAGCTCCTCTAATCGAGTCAGTGTCTTTTCAACATTAGAGAGAGAAGATTGAACCAGCATTACTCGTCCATTTTGTTCTAGATGTTCGGTTAGGCCGTCTAAAAACCTGTCAATTACTTTTCGCCCATCAGATCCACCATCCCAAGCCGCATTTAATTCATCAGCCGCGGCATCATCTTCTTCGGTGGGTAAGTAGGGGGTGTTAAAAATGATAAGGTTGAACTTTTCTCCTTCCACGGGGTCAAAAAGATCGCCCTCTCTTAATTCCACATTGAAGACGCGGTTAGTAATTAAGTTCTTAGTTGTACATTCAATGGCATTAGGACTAATGTCGGTGGCCACCACATTTCGTGCCCCCCGGGCAGCTATGATTGCTATGATTCCGGTTCCCGTGCCAATTTCAAGAACTTCATCTCTAAGTGTTACTTTTATGTTTTCAGCAAGCAAAAAACTATCTTCAGCAGGTTCATAAACTTGGGGGTGGGTGTAAAAATACATTCCTTGATATTCAATCATAATTATCACTTAATCGTTGTTTTATCTCCATTTCAAAACCTTCTAGAGCGGCAGGCAGACATTTCAAAACTGTTGATAATCCGGAAAGATGTAAATTGAGCACCACTGCTCCTTTAACTTCTTCACGCGTCGTACCTTCTTTTTTGGCTATTTGGGCGTGCAATTTAACTCCGGTAGGGTTTTAATTAGCAGTTTGGATGGCAATGTTTATCAGTTGTTTGGTTTTTTGATCTAGGCCTTTCAAGGATATCTGGGTTTGCACCACCTGGTTGAAACTTTCGGCCAGTTCCGGGCATTCTTCCTGAAATAATTGATAGGGATTCTTTTTCATGATATTATTTTTCGCTCCTGAAATTCATCATGCAAATTCAGATAATTCTAACACTTTTTTCAATTCACTTGAAATTCTGATAATACTTTCTGGTTCTAATTGGAATGGTCTTTTTTCTATTAAGTGAGGATCTAACATTGAAACCATTTTTTTAGCAATTTTTTTATCAAATACCGTCCATTCATGAAATGAATCTAAAAGAGCTTTTTTTGACTTCTTTCGCTTATGCTGGAAAAGTGCCCGAGTGGTTTTTAATAGAAAATCATCCACTTCCACGTCTTTATTAGGAGTAAATTTCACTACTGCCGAAGATATTCTGGGTGGGGGTATAAAAGCTCCCCGGGGGACTGTAAATAACTTTTCAACATGGGCGTAGATTTTCATCATCACCGAAAGCCGGGAATATTTAGAATTTCCGGGAGATGCCACCATACGGTCTGCAAACTCCAGCTGATACATTAAAACAGCAAAATCAAAGTCATACTCCAAAAGTCGAAAGGTGATGGGTGAGGATATTTGATAAGGGAGGTTAGATACTACCTTATTAAAATTAGGGAGATCCAGACGAACTGCATCTCCCTCCAAGACTTCTACATTATTTATCCCTTTTTCTCTAAGCCGTTCTTTTAGAATCTGAGCTATTTTAGAATCTTCTTCTATGGCTATTACTCTTCTCGCTACTTTAGAAAGAGGAATCGTTAGATTACCAATACCCGCACCAATATCCAAAACAGTATCTTCAAGTGAGAGCTCAGCACTGCGTATAATTCGATCTAAAATAGAAGAGTTCACTAGATAGTGCTGACCTTTTCTTTTACTCAGCTTTATCTGGGTTTTTTTTAATATTTCTTTGGTTTCCCGGGCTAACATTTCATTAAAGCGGGGGTTTCCGTTTAGAAGGGCGGGTGAAGATGGTGTATTTTCTCTTGCCCTTTGCTTCGTGGGATTCCAGTTCCATTACTATCCGTTTGGAAATAAGCTTGACCGGGTCGGAGAGCATGGGCACCCTCTTTTTTATATCCTCAAAGCTTTCGAAAGGACCTTCTTTCCGGGCCTTAAGTATGTCAGTCATGTGCTTTTTTCCTATTCCGGGTAAAAGTTCGATTTGGTGTAATCTGAGTGAGATTGGACCAGATTCATTGAAGAAATAAACGAATTTATCTTCTTTCTCTTTTATGATCTCTTCTATGACGTAGTTGAGCTCTATCTTGGCGGTGGAAGTTAATTTTTCGTAGGGAATCCTGCGATTGACTCGTGATATCTCTTCTCGCTTACCAGCGCCTATGTAAACCTTCTGTTGTATGTCTAAGGCCGTTTTATCCTGTGGAGTTAACTCTAGAACAGTAAATTCCTCAGTACCAATGGCCTGTGCCACTGGACTCCTCCGGTAAGTGCTGGTACCCGCATCAACATAACCTAAAGGAAGAAAATCAAGTATAATAGCATAATCTTCCATTTTAACACCCCAGCATATGAAGAATGTTAAATGCCCCTAAAAGGCATTTTAAATTATTCTTTTCGGTATTTGTTTACAATTTCCAAAATTTTTTCCAAATCTTCCTTTTTGTGGACGCCCCGTTCTTTGGCGAACATTAAACGCATGTCGGCCAGATCTTCTGGCATGACATCTGCCATTTTAATAGCCTGGTTGGTTTTTATAATTTCTTCCAACTCGGAAATCATTTTTTGGGCGTTTTCCACGGAAATTTTGGAAAATTTGGTCACATGATCCAGTGCCAAATTCTGTTCGTAGCTGAGTTCCTGGAATTGTGATCTCTCTTTTAAGAGTTCTTTAGCCTGACAGAAGGGGATTGGATCGGTTTCCAAAATTTTTTTCCCAATCATCCCAATCACTCTTGAACTTTAAGATGTTCTGGTCTTACAATCAGACGTTTTGCTTTGTTACCGTCATTTATTTCCACGATGTATGCCCGCCCTCGCCTTTCGGCTATTTTACCAGTCTTACCATGGAAACGTGGGTGGGGTTGGCCCTTATGCACGCTAGGGTCGATTATGATGTGTACCAGATCATTTTCGCTAAAAGTCTGGACTTTTTTGGTAATGGGGTTGGTCCTTCCGGCCCTAATACTCTTTTTGAGTTTGTGTCGTGTTTTACTTCTAAAACCTCTTGATCTTTGCATTCTAAAAACCTCCACTCGTAAACTTTAACCAATAAATATTGATTTTCAATAGCTAGTGAAATTGAATTTAAACAAGTTTATAACTGGTTTAAAGTCTTCTCTTCTGTTGATATTACTCTAATTAACCACCAGAAGCTGAATAACTTGTTCCAGCAATTATTACATAAAATCCGCCTTAAAGCTGCCTTAACGGCTGGGGCATCTTCTATTACTCCAGTGACTATTTATGCTTTTCAGGAGTTTATAATACTATCCCCCCACCCTTTTAAATGTTGACCTCCAGAACATCCAACTCAATACATCTGGCTGGAATGTTCAGTAGTGAGGATACACTGGGTTGGGTTCGGCCATCGTCACCGGATATGAGTTCTTTAATATATAAACCACCTTCACAGGCAATGATTAACTCCAGCGTGCGATTGTCAATTTGTTTAACATTGATATTTTTTACTTCACGTTTTCTAATCTTATCGGCCCGCCGATGGGACACTCGGATGGGAGTCCGCTGTTCTATATGGCTTAAAGATTCAAGAACTTCCAATTTTACTCTGGAGACATCCTCTTCCAATTTTACTCTTGCTTTATAAGTCTTGTAGGTGTCGGTTGAAGAAGTTTTTATGGCACCTTTCCTTTCTTTTCGGGACATTTGCAGATTCAGAACTTCCACCTTGCCATTGCCGTGCTTATTTATCTTCTTTTCCAGTTCTATAAAGTTGAAATCGCGTTTTAGCGGTTCTTTAATTTCCAGGACGAATGGTCTCCCTCTACCAAGCATTCGCACATCAATATCTTCTCTTCCGGCCCCATGAAACTTTGAACCTGTCCCCTGGGCTGCTTTTAAAACTTGGGGGGACACGAGCTCCTCCACTGATTCGATATACATCTTTCCCGTGTAATCGCAACGCTCACAGCCTTTCCCTTTACACTTCCGACAGGGCCATTTTGTTTGGGGGATATCTCTTACCAGCTTTCGGTAGCGCCCTTCAATGAATAGGGGATTTATCTGGAGATTAACTTTATTTTGGGGCAAATTGATCATTATAACCAGTTGGGGGCTGTCGAAATCTACCTCTTTCTCTAACCGCTGGTATAACAGTTTACCAACCTCACGATTTACCTCTTTTTTTATACTTTCCACTTCTAATTCAATTTCATGGTGTATTTCATCTTCTTTGTTCATTATCTCAGGAGATAGACGGCAACCAACCAAAAAAGTGGAAAATTCAACTCCTTTATCTTCAATAGTATCAATAACATTTTTTACAATATCTTCCAGCTGGTCAAAGATTCCAAAACAGATGGTGCATTTTGAATTGTCTTTCAAGTCTTCGCTATGTTTTAAAATGTTTTTTCTGACGTATGCACCTCTTTCAGAATTACATTCGCCAGGAATATCCTGGGAAAGGTGACGACCAAGACAACGGTCGCATATCTCTCCTTTCGTAATGGAATTGATTTGGATAGACTTATTTTTTAGATTAGAATCCATTTTAAACTCAACCGGTAAATCTTAAAAAATTCTTTAGATTATATCAAGAGTTAAAAAAGTGCCGAAGATATTAGCGCATCATCTGCCGCATCATCTGCCCCAGGGGACCACCCATTTTACGCTTACCAAAGCCTTTTATGGCCTTTTTGGTGACCTGATAATATTTTAAAAGTTCTTTAACGTCTTCGTTACGCATTCCTGATCCCTTTGCTATCCTTTTAACCCGGGACTGTTTAATTACTTCCGGGTGGGTGAGTTCGTGTTCGGTCATGGAGTCCATAAGGATCCGGTACTTGGTGAGCTTTTCTTCTGTTACTTGGGACGCATTTTTGGGTAGCTTGTTTCCCATACCCGGCATCATATTCATGACCTGTTGCATGGGCCCCATTTTATTCATCATCTCAAACTGGGAGTACATGTCCTTTAGAGTAAATTTTCCACTAAGCATGGCATCCATTGATTCGGCGTCCACGTCTTCTTCAGCAATTTCTTCGGCTCGCTCGATGAGAGTTTTAATGTCTCCCATTCCTAAAAGACGTGATATAAATCGCTCGGGGTCGAAGGTTTCCAAGTCTTCTAGGCGCTCACCAGTCCCGATAAACTTTATAGGTGCACCTATCTCTGCCACTGCCGAAAGAGCCCCCCCTCCCTTGGCTGACCCGTCAAGTTTTGTAATTACTATGGAGCCAATTTGGGTAGTCTTACTGAAGGCCATAGCCTGTTCTCGGGCTTGTTGTCCAATGGTCCCGTCAATGACCAGCATCACTTCTTCTGGTTTCACCACTACTGAGATCTGTTCCATTTCATCCAGAAGATCTTTTTCTTCCTTGTGACGACCAGCAGTGTCTACAATAATAATGTCCTGTTTTTTAAACTTCTTAAGACCTTTTTTGGCCAGATCAAGAGCATCTTTGTTTTCAGGATCACCGTAGAGGGGAACGTTCAGACTCTCAGTTAGCTGGCGAAGCTGCTCGTAAGCAGCAGGCCTCCAAGTGTCTGTACATACTATGGCAGGATTAAAACCTTTTTTTTGTAAGTAACGGGCTAATTTACCTATGGTGGTAGTTTTACCACTTCCCTGCAGTCCCACGAACAGTATGATAAATGGTTTAGCTTCCACCTCAACTTCCGAAGCTTTCTCTCCCAAAAGATGGACCAGTTCCTCGTAAACGATTTTGATAACGTGTTCTTTGGGAGTAACTCCCTTAGGGGGTTCTTCAGAGAGGGAACGTTTTTCAATGGTTTTGGATAAATTTAAAACCAGTTTTATGTTAACATCAGCCTGAATAAGAGCCCGTTGTATGTCTTTTATGACCTCTTTAACCACTTTTTCGTCAATGATGGCCATTCCGGCCAGCTTCTTCATGGTTTTGGTCAGGTTCTTTCCCAGATTGCCTAACATAATAATATCACCATATCGGATTTACAAAAAATCAGCAGAACTAGTGTATAATTTTGAGTATATATAATAGTAAATTCAGGGTATATAAAGATAAAGAGTTGATGTGGCCATTTTTATACAGTTTTAAAAAGGTCTAATCGGGTTTATAAATGTTTTTAGGTGTTATCACTTTCATAAAAATAGTTGTCATAGTTTAATGTCGGTAATCATCTTTGATGTTCATTATTGTATATTCCTCCGTCATGAGGTTAAATTGTTGAAAGCTTAGGGTGCTAAAATGTTGGAAAAACTTAATAAAAGTTTGATAGAGGCTCCAATTGTAAAAAAAGGGGATTATAACTACTTTGTCCATCCCATCACTGATGGAATACCTTTAACAGAACCCGAACTCTTAGAAGAAGTTGCCGAGGCGGCTTCGAAGATAATTAATCTTCCTGTGGATAAGATTGTCTGTGTGGAGGCCATGGGAATACATTTGGCCACGGCCCTGTCCATAAAAACTCGAATCCCATTTGTTGTGGTTAGAAAACGTTATTATGGGTTAGATGGGGAAGTAGGTGTCCATCAAATGACTGGTTACAGTGAAGGGAAGCTTTATATCAACGGTTTAAATGAGGGGGATAGAGTGTTTCTAATAGATGACGTGGTGAGCACGGGCGGTACCATGATTGCTGTTTTAAACGCCCTTAAGAAGATGGGGATCGAAATTGTGTATGTGATGGCCGTTATTGAAAAAGGAAAAGGAAAAGAAATTGTAGAGTCTGCAACAGGAATAGAAGTTAAAACCCTAGTTAAAGTTGATGTTATAGACGGTCAGGTCGTAATTCTGTAATTAATAATTAAAATCATGGCAGAGTAGATAATGGTAAATTATCAACTAAAAGAAGACCAAATAGTGACTAAAATAGTGGAATTAAATGCCCGAGTAGTGGGCTTACAATTCCCGGATGGCTTGAGAGTTCACGCCACTAAACTGGCCCGTAAAATAGAAAAAGAGACGGGTGCCACCACCATAATATCGGGCGATGCCTGTTACGGTGCTTGCGATCTCTCCGACCGTACTATGGAGGGCTGCGTGGATATTCTAATCCATTTTGGCCACACCACTCTACCCCTGGATTACCGGGTCCCTGTTTTATTCGTAGAAGCATACTACACTATGGAAGTCATGAACTCAGTTAAAGAAGCACTTAAAATCCTTAAAGATTACAAGACCATTGGCCTGGTAACCACCACCCAACATCTTAATTTACTGGACGATGTTGCTCAGTTACTGGAAAAGAACGGCAAAAAAGTCCAAATGGGGCCCGGAAAAGGCACCTTAAGGGGGCAGGTTTTAGGATGTAACTTTTCTTCCGCCCGGGAACTATCCGTGGATGCTTTCCTGTATTTGGGGAGTGGAAATTTCCATCCTTTGGGCTTGAAGTTATCCACCAGTAAGCCGGTGATCATTGCAGATCCTTACATGAATGAAGCAAGAACCATTGACGAATTTGCCGACCGAATTCTAAGGGCACGATTTGCCAAAATAACCCGAGCTATGGATGCCAAAAAGTGGGGAATTTTGGTTTCTTCAAAGGAGGGTCAAAACAGACTGGAAATGGCTCGAATTTTAAAGGAAAAAATTGAAGATCATGGTCATGAGGCCTACCTAATACTTCTTGAAAACATAAGACCCGAACTTTTAATGGCGTTTAGAGATATAGATGTCTTTTTAGTAACTGCATGTCCAAGAATTGCTATTGACGATGCCCAAATATATGAAAAACCCCTCATAACTCCTCATGAAATGGAAATAGTCCTGGGTTTAAGAGATTGGGAAGACTATCAGATAGATGAGATTATATATGAGTAAGGTAGAAAGACTATGAAAGGACTAGTTAACTTGATATTAATACAATTATATTAATATTACCATATCAAATTCTATCACTTAATAAAGCTCACACCATCACTTATTAAAAATTAATCATCACATCATTAATCCTTTCCAACCTATCGAAATCTTACTTAAGTATTATTTATGTAGACTTGTTTTAAATGCGAGGTGAATAGATGAAAGCCAAATCTGGAGACTTTGTTCTCCCTGGTGACGCTTTAGGAGTCACCGAGGAGTTCCTCCCATCTGAATGGACTTATGAAGAAGAAGGTAAGATACGGTCCCTGGTGGCAGGAACAGTATCCATAGACCAAAAAAATAAAAAAATTTCTATAATACCTAAAACTAAATCTCCTGCTATTCTAAATAGGGGAGTGGTTATATTAGGGCAGATAAAAGATGTTCGAGGCCAAAGGGCCATGGTTGAAATAGAAGGTATCAAAGACACCAATAGGAGTCTTCCAATATCTTGTGTGGGTGGTATACACATATCACAAGCCCAAAAAGGCTACGTGGACAAACTGACCGATGACTTCCGTATTGGTGACCTCATTCAAGCCAAAGTAACCAAGGTTTTGGGAATCGACAATGCGGACCTGACCACTTCTGAAGATGAATTAGGCGTTTTAAAAGCTATGTGTACTAACTGCCGTTACTTCATGAACAAAACTGGTAAAAACCAAGTCGAATGCCCTAACTGCGGTAGTAAAGAGACTAGAAAGCTTTCTTCTAAATATGAGGGATGATATGAAGATTATAAAAGATGAAAAGAAGGAACTGGAAATTGAAATAACTGGGGAATCTCACAGTCTCTGCAACGCCCTCCGAAAGGTGTTGATGGAGGATAAAAATGTGGAATCAACGGCCTACGTTATTGACCACCCCATCATTGGACAACCCCGCCTGCACATAAAGGCTAAAAATCCTCGTCAATCTCTTAAAAAGGCTGCTAAAACTTTACAGAAGCGATGTGGGGAATTTAAAAAACTGGTAGAATCTACTTAAGGATGAATCAAATCCCTGATAAAAAGTTCTGGAAAATAAAAAAGGAAATTCGCATTCTGGGAATCGATGATAGTCCATTTACCCAAGGCCAAGAACAGGTACTGATAATCGGGGCCATGTTCCGGGCCGGAAACTGGCTAGATGGGGTGCTTAGCACTCACATCAAGGGTGATGGCGATGATGCCACTTCTAGAATAGTGCAGATGGTAATTGGCTCCCGGCACCGAGACCAGATAGGGGTGATCATGTTGGATGGAATTACTTTTGGGGGATTCAATGTGGTTAATATTCCGGAAATGTTCCAGACGACTGGCATTCCAGTTATAATTATAATGCGTAAAAAACCCGATTTAGCTAAGATGAAAAAAGCTTTGGAGCGATTTTCAGACTGGAAAAAACGATGGGAACTGGTTAAAAAAGCAGGAAAAATCCAGAAAATCAACTCTCCGGAACCTATTTACATCCAGACCAGTGGAATATCCTCGGAAGATGCAGAAGAAATAGTTAAGCTGGCCACTACTAGAAGTGCCATACCCGAACCCATTCGGGTGGCCCATATAATAGCTTCGGGTGTTATAACTGGAGATTCTAAAGGAAGCGCCTGAATTGAAACCTTAATAATTATACTCGTGAAAAGAATTTTCTCTTTTTAAAAAAAATAAGGACGTGCCTGAAATTAAACATCCCCTTCTGACCGTGGACACCGTGGTAACCAACAATGAATCGATAGTTCTGATTAAAAGAAAGAATGATCCTTATCAAGGTTCCTGGGCCCTCCCTGGCGGATTTGTGGAGTATGGTGAAACTGTTGAAGATGCAGCATTAAGGGAAACCCTGGAGGAAACAGGACTATTAATAAATTTAAAAGATATAGTGGGAGTTTATTCTGATATCAATCGTGATCCTCGGGGACATACTGTTTCCATCTGTTTTCACGCTCATCCAATAGGAGGTAATCTCACACCGTCCACTGATGCTCTTGAAGTAGCCTACATTACATTTGATGAAATTTTTTCCATGGAACTTGCTTTTGACCATAAAAAAATAATCCATGATGCTTTAAATATTTTAAAAAAATCTAAAATTATTCAAAATGATAGTTCATATTAATTAGTGTAATTAGGAGGATTAGAATGGAATTTTGTCCAAAATGCGGGACTGTAATGTTCCCCCACGGGGAATGTTTTGAGTGCAAATGTGGATACCAAAAGAAGATAACTGAGAAATCCCTAAGTGATTATGAAGTTTCAGAGAAGGTATCTGCCAAGGAGACTGTAATAGTAACCGGTGATGATGTGAAAACTCTGCCTACCACCAGGGCAGAATGCCCAGAATGTAAAAACAAAGAAGCATTCTGGTGGTTACTGCAGACACGGGGGGCAGACGAATCTGAAACCAGATTTTTAAGGTGCACCAAGTGTAAATACACTTGGAGGGAGTACGACTAGGGAGATAGTCAATGAAAGATGATGCCCAGTCCGGTGGTGAACCAGACACAAAAAACCCCCGGAAAAATGAAAAAGATGATCAACCTGATCATGCATTTAAAAGGTTTAAAAATTTTTTGGGTAGCTTAGATTTCGATTTAGAAGATTTTAAACCGGAAGACTCCCCTGGAAAAAAGGGATCTAAATCTGATCAAGCTAAAACTGTTGAAGTTAAGACCGATGATCAACATAACTTCCACTTCA
>JAUYBK010000196.1 GCA_030693105.1 Methanobacteriaceae archaeon
CAGAGGTCAATGTATCCTAACTCTTCTAATTTCATTAAATCCTTAGCATAGTACTCGGTCTTATTTGAAGAATCTTCTGTAGTGCAGCTGTTAAAATCACCGATTATCACTACATTTTCCTCTCTATGTTCTTTTGCATATTCCAAGATTTTCTTCCAGAATAAATCTTTTTGAGCACCGGGCTGGTCTGGAACGTAAACTCCCCATACCTGTAAATCCTTTTCAGGAATATAAACTTCAACCCACCTATCCTCAACTTTTCTGGTAACAAACTCATCCTTAGATGCAATAAATGACCCGTTTCTACCATCATCATTGGAAATTTCAGTTTTATATCCCATATCAGCAAGTTTCTGAATTATCTGCTGCCCATTATCATTTTTAATAAATTCAGTCAGAACAATCAAATCGAAATCTTTGCTCTAGATGTAATTTATTATTTCAGGTGTTCTTTTTCCCCCGCCAAATCTGATGTTGAAATTTAAAATTCTCATTAATACTCCCTCACATATTGAAAAATATTTTTATAAACTTTAATTTTTTGATACCAAAAAAATGGATGCAAATTATGTATTTAAACCCACACTCTGCTCAATTTATATTTAACGTTTCTTTCGCGAAATAATTCCAGTATTTCATCAACGTAAGGAGCTTCTATAAGAATGGTGGCCCTTCCCATTTTTTTCCCATGTAAAGAGACAATTCCCTTTCCTTCACTTAAATATTCCTTTCCATTATGTACGGATTTTACTACATAACCATAAAGTTTCCTTTTAACGTACATTTTATCCTTGGGTGGTATATCCTGGAATGCATAGGAGATGAAAGCATTGGGTTTTAAATTTTCTTTCTGACCTAAAATTAATTCCGGTCGGGAAAAAAGTACTATTCCATCTTTAGCTGCCTCCCAAATGAAATCGGAGTCCAAATTATCTTTTTTGTTCATAAATACAAATGAAAATGGGTTTTCCATTTTATATTTTTTTTCAATTTCTCCGGCAATTTTATGAACTTTTTCTCCTTCCCCGCCCAATTCAGGGTCATTTTCTGCATCAAAAAGGAGCAATATATCTATGTCGCTTTTTTTGTGCATTTCTTCCCGGGCAGCAGAGCCGAATAATATAGCCGTTTCTAAAGAGGGTATTTCTCCCAATTTTTGTGCTAATTCAAATGCGCATTCTCTAATATTCATCTTTCCAGCCTTCAATTGTATTTAAAATATGAAGAACTTCTTTTATGGTATCTCCATTGCCTTTTCCACCTTACCATCTTCCGTGCCTTATGGTTTCCAGTTTGGAGAACAAATCAGCAATTTCATCTTCATTCCTTTCACGCAGGAACCGGATAATGCCCGTGTGGATATCAATATGAGCTCCATACTTCATTTCTGATCCAAAGGCTATGAAATGGAGAGAAGATCCGTAAACCAGTTCTACAATGGCACTTGTATTTTTTTCATCTTTTTCGAGTGATTGTATACTTGATCTTATTTCTTTCGCCTTTTTTAGATGGCCTTCCGCTTTCATATAAATTTCCTCTGTTATTATAAGTATAGAAATAGGATCATATAGGCTTTTCTGTTATCACATAACATAAAATTCTGATATATAAAAACATAAATCCGGTTTAAACACTATTTCTGTTATCATATAACTATTATTATTTATATTATTTAATTTAATACTTAAGTATAGATAAAAAAAGAATCCAACCATTACCCCTTTTATTAACTACTTCCACTTACAAATCTATATTCATCAAAAGTTGGTAGTTTTAAAATGACCAAAAAATCCACCCCGGACTTTGTTGAGAATTTAAAAGCCCCCCAAAATATAGAATCTCATTTTGCAATTGTAAATAAGAACTTAAGAACCTCAGCCAACGGCCGCAACTACTTGGATCTAACTTTAACTGATAAATCAGGCCAAATAAAGGGGCGCATGTTCCCGGAAGAAAATGTAGAACAAGTATTTGACTCTATTAACACCGGCTGCATCTGTAACATAGAGGGCAGAGTTAACGAATTCCCACCCGGCTCTAAACATTTAAATATCATTATCAATTCATTAACGGAACTGGAAGAGGAAGACTACGTTTTAAAGGATTTTGTACGTACCTCCGACCATGATCATGATGATTTAACCAATGAGATCATTACCACCATCAAAAGGGTAGAAAATCCCTACTTGAAGAACCTTTTAAAGTCCTTTTTTTGTGATAAAGAGTTTACTGATGAATTTTACATAGCCCCTGCCGCTATGATACACCACCATAATTACCGGGGTGGACTGTTAGATCACACGGTGGAAGTTTTAAAAATATGCAGAACGTTGTGTGAAATATTCCCTAAACTGGACAGTGATTTATTCTACACTGGTGTCCTATTACACGATGTGGGTAAGATTAAGGCCTATGATTATGATTCTGTTAAAATCCAAATGTCCCAGGACAGCATCTTGGTGGATCATCTTTACCTGTCGGCGGAGATGGTTAAAAAGAAGATGGGTCGTTTAAATTTCCCGGATGAACTTTCCCATAAAGTTTTACACCTTATTTTAAGCCACCACGGGGATGTAAAGTTAGGATGGGGTTCCACTGTAAATCCTAAATTACCGGAGGCGGTGGCTCTGCATTATGCGGACCATCTGGATGCTAAGGTTAAAAAAATGTTTCAAAAATAAGGTGAACAAAGATGTGCGAAGAGTGCGACTTTTGTAGTGAACCCGGTTTAGATAACTGTATTGTATGTGAACGTTGTTACTGCCTTAGTCATATGGGTGGCGACGGCTACTGTGTGGATTGTTTCTTTGGCACCGGTTTATTTGACTAGCCTGGAACCAGAGGATCGTGAAACACGTCTTAAGTTCTATAAAAGTGTCAACTGACTTCTGATATTGGTCCGGGATCTTCATGACCGTATCTAAGCCAGCCAGATTAATAAAAATATGTTAAAAACATGATTCTAATACGGGAAATCAAGAAATTATCCAAAAGGAGTGTAATCTTATTTTAAAATAGTTTTTTAAAATTTTTTATAATTTGCAATCATTTTAAGTCAAAAAAGTATCATTCTGGAATGTTTCTATATGATATTTAATAGCAGACTTCACATCTTCCATAGCTTCCTCATAAGTATAACCCTCACCCACCACTACGTCATTAAGACCAAGGACATAAGCCACGTACCCTTCCGGGTGTTTTTCTACGATGATTTTGATATGTTTCATATTCCTAAATCTCCCTACTTAGCTAAGTTTATCAAATTTGATTGTAGTTCCTAGGATCAATGCCCTTCAAAATCCGAATTAAAAGAGCTTCTAAAGATAATTTGGAAAACAGTTCCTTTATCCGTTTTCATTTCTAGATTTGCATCCAGTTGACGCACTAAAGTGTTCACAATGTTCATTCCGAAAGATTCCGCACTGTCCATATCTAAATCTTCGGGTAATCCAATTCCATTGTCTGAAATTTCCAAAATCAATAAATCATTCGGTAATTTTTCTAGGGATATTTTTATGGTTCCGGTTCTGCCCGGGGGAAATGCATGTTTTATGGAATTGGAAACTAGTTCATTTAATATTATTCCCAGTGGTATCGCGGTGTTAACATCAATCCTCACATCAATTACTTCTATCTCCATTTTAATACTTTTATCAATGTTGTAGTTAGAGAGAAGCTCGGGGGCAAGTATTTCTAAATAGCCCCCAAAATTGATACTTTTAAGATCAGTAGATTGGTATAGTCGCTCGTGAATCAGGGCCATGGCACGGATCCGGTTTTGACTTTCCAGGAACATTCTCCTAGTATCCCCATCCTTGATATACCGGGACTGGAGACTTAGCAAACTAGATATTATGGATAAGTTGTTCTTCACCCGGTGGTGGGTCTCTTTTACGAGCAGTTCCTTCTCTTCCAGGGATTTCTTTATTTGGTGCTGCAATTTCTTCCTTTCGGATATGTCACGGGTTATGGTGATAATTTCATCCTTTCCGGTGTCTTCATTTAAGATGATTTTACCGGTAGTTTCCACCCAGATATAGCTGCCATCCTTACGAGTTAGTCTAAATTCAGCCTGGCCATTAACGGACGGATCCTGGACCAGGGATGAAATGGACTTATACAAAGTATCTAAATCTTCCATGTGTGCTAACTCACAAAGTTCTTTTCCTATAATTTCCTCCGCTTCATAACCCACTAAGGAGTAACACGAAGGAGATATATACCGGGTAATTCCTTTCAGATCGCAAACACAGATAACATCCGTAACGTTATCCGCCAATAATTTGTAGTGTTTTTCACTTTCTTTAATCTTCTTTTCCATTTCATGTTTTTTCAGAACCATTTCTAGGGTATATTTCAATTTCTGGGCTTCGAAAGGCTGGGAGATATAGTTATGAGGCAGGACCGATTTCGCTTTAGTGGTAGTCTTTTCGTCGTGGCAGGCTGTTAAAAATATGATCGGAACATCCATCTTTTCTTTTATTATTTTAGCGACATCTATACCATCCATCTCTCCTTCTAATAATGTATCCATTAAAATTAGATCTGGATTTTCATCTAATACGATTTTTATGGCATCTGGACCGGAAGAAGCTACGTATGATCTGTACCCCCACCTTTGCAAAAGTGATTCCAGCTCAACTGGCTCATCCTCAACAATCAAAATATTCTTCATTCTCCAACTCCGCAATAAAATATTGCTCTTATAATGGTATATTGTTCATGGTGAACAATTTTATAATGACATTATAGATCTTATGATATAAATAGTTTTGGTGAAACAGCAACTGTCAAGGAAAAGATTTTATACAACCACCACCAATTCATTTTTAACAATTAGAGGGGTCTAATGATGAAAAAAATAGTACTAATAGTTCTAATAGTCTTAATAACTGCTTCTGTAAGCATATCGGGATGTATAAATCTCAATGAACCCACCAATTCATCATCTACCAACAACCCCACCACTGAACTCAATAAAACATCCCAGAACTCCAACACCCAGAAAACAACTACTACCAAAACAACCACCAACAATAAAAAGACCTGTCCCGAATGTGGTGGAATTGGCATCTGTTCCTCCTGTGATGGCAGCGGAATGATCGATGGCAGAGAATGTATCAGTTGCGGTGGCAATGGTGTTTGTCCCGCCTGTCTGGGAGAAGGATGGGTACCCACCCACCAATAACGAGAGGTGATTTCATGAAATTTCAAAGGGGAAGCCAATTCCATCCCGCTAAGGATTACTATAAAATTGCTGGAATTATCCTGCTAATTGGTTGCCTGCAGTTTTTACTGGCAGTCACTCTGGCAGAAACACAGTTCCCCGGATACAGCACGGCAAAAAATACTCTCAGTGACCTGGGAGGTGCCCTACCCGCGGTAGAACCATCGGCCACCATCTTCAACCTCAGCGTTATCCTGCTGGGAATTTTATGCCTATCAGCAGTTTATTTAATCCTCAAAAGTGGCGGCTGCCGGCTTTTCTCATCCTGTCTAGCCCTTTCTGCCCTAGGTGCCGTGGGAGTGGGAATATTTCCCGGATACTCCGGGGGAACACACGTCCTTTTCGCCATGATGACCTTTATCTTTGGGAGTTTAGCCGTCATATTCAGTTACCGGCTAGGCCTCAACATCCCCATGGTAATTGTTTCCCTGGGAACCGGATTAATAGCCCTCTTAACTATTCTATCGATATTCATAGGGGGTGATGGAACCACCAACCCCTTAGTAGCATTCCTGGGAGTGGGCGGCACCGAACGGTTCATTGTTTATCCTATACTCTTTTATCTAACTGCTTTAGGAGGTTATCTCACCAGTCGGGGAAAGGACTGGGTTAGGATAAGGTTTACAGATGGATATTTTTAGTAAGGTAGTTAAATAGAGAGTTAATCTTTTCCAAGCACCCCCTTCCAGCAAAAAGTTAGTCAATTAAACCATTATGGCAAATTTCCTCTTCCTAAAAAAGAACCTTCTCCAGTTCCCTTAAGTTCCCGGCAATGAAGGCCTCCGCCTGGGGGTCAGCCAGTAT
>JAUYBK010000201.1 GCA_030693105.1 Methanobacteriaceae archaeon
TAAAACCCATTGTTAACTTGTAGACATAATTAAGTAGAACTATCCCATTTACCTCACTATGTTTAGCCTATCAATTTTTTTACGGCATCAACTGCCTCTTGTAAAGTGTAAATCCGAACAATATCCTCTTGAGGTGTCCACTGGGTTCTGAGAGACTCATGATCACGAATGTGCGTGGCATCCCGATTTTCGTCAATAAAAAAGGACATATGATCACTGTTTTCTAAAAACATCGAAAATTTTAGTTCATCTACATGTAGATAAAATTCTTTCTTGCCACGACAAAACGGCTTAATAGCGTCATAAATCCGTTCATAGCCACCTTCTTTTCTAAGAAATTCATTAATTTTTTTAGGATTGCAAGGAACTATTTTAAACAAATCACGAGCTATTATTCGTTGAGCCAAATCGCTAACGGTGTCGTCAATATCGTTTTGCTTAGCTATGTTTTCTATTAAAACCCACAATGAAAAATCATCCAGCGATAAAAGTTCTTCTGGACCTAATGCATCTCCAGAAATTACTTTAGCTATTGGCTTTAAGAAATCGCTTACCTTAAGTTTGCTACTATCATCCTTAAGGATTTGTTTTAATCTTCTTAAAAATAACGTAACCATACCTTCAGCACTTCTAACTGTTTTATGATAGTAAACGGTTTCATAAAGGGCTCGGCGTGCAACTAAAAATTGCTCTATAATTCTTAAGGCTTTTCTTTTATCAAAACCTATTACTAACTTATCAGATGATGTTTTGCCTATAGTACATGTGGAGATAAGCCAATCCAAATTGTATTCGCCGTATGTTACACCACATTGGTGAGTATCTCTGAGAAGAAAATCGGCTCTATCTACGTCGATATCGCTGTTGAGAAGACGAGGAAGATATGTTAAATAATATTTTCCTTGCAACATGTAACTGATTCTTTTACTGAAATCTCTCTCGCTTTGTTCAAGAAGGCGATGCAATTGACCATCTGTCCACAAGAGCAAAGCGTGACCAACTATTTCGTGCCATTTGGAATTCCGCAAGTCTTCTTTGATTTCAGTTAATCCAAGTTTATTTAACCAAAGTTCAAAATTATAATTTTCTCCTACAATTTCTCTTTCAAAAGCGTGAGAAAGAGGGCCATGTCCGAGATCGTGACATAATGCAGCAACAGCAAAGTCACGAATTTCAGAATGCTTTGGATGAAAGGACTCATCAAGGAATCCTTCGCATGCATAAGCTAACTGTTTTGCAAATTTGACAGCTAAATATGAAGCGCCAAGCGAGTGAACTAATCGAGAATGTTCGGCTCCCGGAAACACAAAATGCCCAAGACCTAATTGTTTTATTCTACGAAGACGCTGAAGTTCAGGTGTACGTAAAACATCAATTACAATTGTCTCCATCCCATGGAATTCCATAAGTCCATGGACAGAATCTTGTACACGTTGAATTCTGTACCTAGGCATAGACTAATTTTTTAAATAGAGACTCTATCTTCTCCTTTTGATCCTTATTAAATCCCTTGGTACTTTTTAAATCCTCTAATTTTTTTCTTAAAGCATCTTTTTGAGTGCTTGGCATTAGTTTTAAAATCTCTGGATTATTGGGCAGGTAATTTTTAAGTTGATTTAATATCTCAAGAGGAGAAAACTTGCCAATAGGGCTTGGTTTTCGTAAGAAGGCAGATAGTTGATCTTCTGCTATTTTTATTAATTCAGAGGCTGAACTGCGAATCTTTGGGTCACTCTCTAATGCCTTTAAGAGGAGATTTCGCATTGGTTCTGGAACTAAAGATAAGTCTACTCTTTTATTCCATTCTTTTGTAACACGATCTAACAGTATGGATTCAAATTGTGATCTTTCCTCATTTTTTGAAACTCTTGGGGGAGTCTCTCCTTTATCAAATAATGGGAAACGACCAACAAGTGCGTTATAAACCGTTGCGCCTAATGCCCAAATATCAACTTTTTCAGGCTGCTCAGGATATTTATCGCGTTCAAGGAGTTCTGGTGCACGTGTTCTCAAACTACCAGTAGCGGTCGCGTCAGATGCGAAATCTTTTTTAAGTCTACAAATACCAAAATCCAAGAGTATATAATCCTCTCCATCTTTACCTATATTGTCAGGTTTAATATCACCATGCACAAGATCTTGTTCGTGAAGAAACTTTACTGCTTTTGCAATATCATAAAACAGATTTGCAGCTTCATAAACTCCTTCGGAATTCCAATTATCGTGAAGTAAAAATGGGAGACGGTTTTCAACTAGAAACAACTCTCCATAGTCGTTCTTTAAAAAATGGGTTTTAATAATATTATCATGTCTCATAGCTAAAGGATGTGATTGAAGTTCTCGTGCTATTATTTTATTTACAACATCAGGAGGGCCAGTTAATTTTTTAAGAACCACTTGCCGCTGGGTAAGTCGCCATGTAGCAAGAAAAACTAATTTTTGACTACCAGCTCTGGATAAAACTCTAATTATATCTATTTCAGGAGGAGGAACTATGCTCATGCACTCTAAAACAGCTCTTGCGTCATTTGGATGGGACAAAACCCAACGACTTAAAGCAATAATATCAATTTTATGCCCTTTTTTAATTTCTTCCAAATATTCTTTAAGCACCTTAGCTGCTTCGACATCAATCCACTGTCCCGTCTTAAAAGATTCAGCCAATATAGTTAATAGATCTTGATGATCAATTTTAAAAAGAGGTGAATCTGAATGTGACGCAAAGAAATCTTGAATAATTTTATCAGATTCAATACCTATTGATGCTATGGCATGAGCAGCGCTGGGCAAACAGGTTGATTTGTTATCAATCCCTCTTGTGTCCTCCTTTTTCTCTCCCTTTTTCATAAATTCTTCCTCCCTTCGGGATTATGTGGTACATCTATTAACATTTTATACATTAAATTCAATATAAATAACAACTGCCGCAGAAATTTTGTCTGTAAGCTAAATGGGACGATTATTTTTTATCATTTTTTTTCTTTCTATTACCCGCAATGAGCAGATAACCCAGTTATACCCGAACCTTACTTTGTCTACACCACCAATTCGGGGATATAGACGAAGCAGTTATGCCAATATCATAAGCAAGGGGATGTTAATTTTCAAGGGAATAAAATAAAAAAGCCCGGGGTTTAATCCGGGCTTTTTTTTAATCTGGCAGCGACCTACTTTCCCATGACCTCGCGGTCAAAGTATCATCGGCCCTGGAGGACTTAACTGTCGTGTTCGAGATGGGAACGGGTGTGGCCCCTCCGGTAACGCTACCAGAAAGTTTATTTC
>JAUYBK010000214.1 GCA_030693105.1 Methanobacteriaceae archaeon
AAAACAGCAAGCGTTGTTGACGTCATAGTTTTGGCAAGCGGGGATGGCGATTACACTCCTCTTGTTGAATACCTTAAAAACCAGGGGAGAAGGGTAGAGGTGATGGCTTTTGGCAAATCTACTTCTACGAAATTAAGAGAAATCGCGGATAATTTTATTGATTTGGACGAAAATCCAAAGAAATTTTTAATTAAAAGTTATTAAATTATGATTATAAAAAAATACGAAACCGATTTTGGCGGGAAGAAACTTTTGCTGAGGGGATAGTTCATATAAAATACAAATAGTGTTGTTTATCAGCAAACACTTCGCCTAAAAACGAGTTAAACGAAATTTTTGAAACTTTATGATATTAGCACATGCAGTCGTAGGCGTTACACTAGGAAATTATTTCGGTCATTTCGGATATTATTTGGCTGGTTCACTTATTCCAGATGTCGATCATTTGTTTGTGCTTGGAAGCCAGAAAATTTTTTCTTTTAAAGGTATCAGCAACGCCCTTCGTTTTGAGAAAGATTATGGCCTAAATTTTAAAACGAAATATGTCCATTCGTTGTTAGGTGCAGTTGTTTTGAGCGCGCCAGTATTTCTTTTTGATATGCAGAGCGGTCTTGCTTTTTTCGCTAGCTATATAATTCACCTCTTGATGGACTGGCCTGACATTGACGACAAATATTATCTTTACCCGCTAAAGAAAAAATTTTCTGGCTTCCTCCCGATATTTTCGATGACCGAAATAATTTTTACAGTAATAATGCTGCTGGTAATGCTGGCAAGTTTCAAAAACATCGTTTAACACGGCACATGCGGTTCAGAAATTCCTCATTTATTAGACTTTTCAATTAAGGTGTGAGAAATTTCCTCTCCCAAATTGCGCTGACGATATGGCAAGTTTAGTGATATAATAGAGGCAAGCGAGTGTTAACAATTTTAATAAATAATCCACGGCGCAACTTCGCATGTGCCGATACGTTAAGTGAAATAAATTTTATTCTAGTGCCATGAAAACAATTATTCTTGCATCCAGCGGTGAGTTCATCGCCTCCAATAATATAGATAATTTTTTGCCTAAACCCTTAAAAGAATCTAGGGTTCTTTACATTACTACGGCATCAAAAAAAGTAAATGATGATAGTTATGTCGAAAAGACACGGCAAAAAATTGGTGAGTTGAGCTTCTCCTATACTGAACTTGATATCGTGGGCAAATCCGAGGAAGAATTAAAAAAGGCACTTAGTTTGTGCGATATAGTTTATGTCGAGGGCGGGAACACGTTTTATCTGCTAAAGGCCGTCCGTGACAGTGGCTTTGACAAGGCCGTGAAAGAAGCTATAGATAATGGGTTGGTTTACTGGGGCGTAAGTGCTGGCTCATATATTGTATGTCCTTCAATAGTCATGGCCACATGGTCTGATCGCTTCGACAGGTGCGGCATCACGGACTGGTCCGCAATGAATTTCGTGCCTTTTTTAATTAAAGCTCATTACACAACCGATATGCTGGAAAAAATAAAGGAGAGTGCGCAGGATTTGCAGCTTCCAATGTGCCTGCTAAATGACAAGCAAGCAGTTATTGTGAGGGACGGAGAAGCTCAACTCATTGGAGGAGGCGATGATATAACACTGTAAGGTGGTAAGCCAGTGACGAATAAAATTTACATCACTTAACAGCGTGTATGCGGTTCAGAAATTTTTCATTATTAGATTTTTAAATTAAGGAGTAAAAAATTTCTTCAACCCATATTTTTGCCCTTTTCTTCTTTTGAAATACGATAAGGAAGCGGGCAAAAACTTCTCATATTCGGATACGTTATACGAAATTCACCCCAACCCCTAAATTTATATATTAGCTTCTAATCTAATAAACTATGAATGAAAAAATTGAAAAAATCAAAGAAATAGTTGAAAAAGAACTTGCTTTTTGTTCTGCCCATAATTTTGACCATGTCATGAGAGTTTATAATTTGGCATTACATCTCGCTGAAAACGAAAAAGTAGATTTAGATGTAATAAAAGCAGCTACTTTACTTCATGACATTGGAGGTAAAAAAGAAGTCGATGATCCAACTGGCAAAACAGATCATGCCATTGAAAGTGCCAAAATGGCAGAACCTATTTTAAATAATTTAGGATATTCCAAGGAAAAAATTAAACATATTCAAGACTGCATTATTTCTCACAGATATAGAACTGAAAATAAGCCCCAAACAAAAGAAGCTAAAATTGTTTTCGATGCGGATAAATTAGAAACTGTTGGTGCAATTGGTATTGCAAGAGCATTTGTTTGGGTCGGTAGAAATAATGCAAATATATACAAAAAAGCGAATATAGATGAATATGCTAAAGAAAATCTGGGTGGCAAAATTAATGGAAGAATCCAAGATAAGACAAAACACAGCCCCCAAATTAATTGGGAAACAAAAGATAAACATATCCTAAATTATTTATATACTGAAAAAGCAAAGCAAGTTGCAAAAGATAGAATGATTTTTTCTGAAAATTTTTTCAAAAGATTAGAAAACGAAATTAATGGCAAGATGTAACGGGGCTGGGGTGAACTCAAGGGGATGCTGCGCTTTCGCTCCTTTTAGTCGCTCACCCTCGTATAACAATGGATATACGGTTCGGGGCTCGGCTCGCCCCTCACCCAAATTTTGCTCCTTTCAGTCGCAAAACTTCGTATATCCCTGACGTTATATGAAATACATGTTTTCCTTTTGGGCTACCGCCCAGCTCTTAAAAAAGAATTCAATTTTATTTTTTAATTTAATAAAAGAGGGGTAATAAGGTGTTTTCTCCGCTCCGCTACGAAAACGATTTATTTATAAGGG
>JAUYBK010000216.1 GCA_030693105.1 Methanobacteriaceae archaeon
ATAATATTAACTATTTTTTTGTGGTATTAATGGCTGGAATTTGCCTAAAAAAAAATCGACATTGTCTGAACTGCGAAGAGATATAATTATTAAAAAACAGTGGAATTTGAATTAAACTCCAATAAAGTTAACGGGATATGATAGATTTTATTAACAATATGAAACATCCATACAAAGAACAACAAAATCAAAACATACTAATAAAATCAAAAGGTTTTATATAAATCTTTAAATTTCAGTAAATATTCTTAAATAAATTATTAACTTTAATTTCATCAAAAAAAAACAAGATATCATCAAAATCAACAAAAAATGTGTAAAGATTAACGCATTACTTCAAGGTGCATTATGAACGCTTATCTAGAAATACTAAGACCTGCCAATGCCCTAATGGCCGTTGTAGCCATACTATTGATGGCCATAATCAGTGGAAATTTCACTCTTGCTGTTTTATTAGCCGCCTTAGTGGTATTTATTGTCACTGGTGCAGGGAACGCTATAAACGACTATTTTGACCACAGGATAGATGCCATTAACAAACCTGAAAGGCCAATACCCTCGGGCAGAATATCCTTAAAAACAGCTTTAATCTACTCTATTTCTTTTTTTATTATTGGAATAATCATTGCGTTTGTTATTAGCTTGACTCTGGGGATAATAGCATTTTTAAGTTCTTTTCTCATGATATGGTATGCTCATAGTCTTAAAAGGATGCGCATAATTGGTAACCTAAGCATATCCTTCCTCACTGGACTTTGTTTCGTATTTGGTGGGATTGCTGTCCACCAGGTACTAATATCAATCTATCTGGGGTTTTTTGCATTCTTGATGACTATGGCTCGAGAAATAGTCAAGGACATGGAGGATGTGGAGGGCGACAAAGTTGATGGGGCCCATACCTTACCCATTGCTTACGGTGAGGGTATTTCTTCAAAGACCGCAGCATTCTTCATGATAATTGCCAGTTTAGGAAGTCCAGTACTGTATTTCAGAGGAATATTCTCCATATTCTATCTAATAATTCTTATACCTGCTCTCGTGGTATTTTTCTATTGTGCGGTATCCATATTGAAAGATCAATCCCTAGAGAATACTCGAAATGTTTCCAAGAAAATTAAAATAGGTATGGGAGTAGTTTTCCTGGCTTTTGCCCTGGGATCTCCATTTTTAGCATCTTTAATATGGTGATATGATGTATGTCTGTCTGGAAGGAATTGATGGGTCTGGAAAATCTACCCAACTCAAAATGTTATGGAAATGGCTGGAAGAATACGGATTTGAGGTTATAAGTGTCTTTGAACCTACTGATTCCCCGGTTGGCCGGTTAATTCGTGAAATGTTAAAGGATTCTACTGCATCCGGCCCGGACTCGCAGCGTACACTGGGACTATTATTTGCTGCCGATCGGATGATGTTGATGGAAAAAATCTTAGAAGCAGAATCTAAGAATCAAATAATAATAAGTGACCGTTCTTTTTATTCCAGCATAGCTTACCAGGACGACGAAAAATGGATACTGGAAATAAACAAACATATTAAAAAACCGGATTTAGTTATCCTCTTAGATGTGGAAACTCAAAGTGCACTTTCCCGGTGTGATGGAAAGGATCACTTTGAGAACCAAGCATTTCTCGAAAAAGTGAGAAAAAATTATCTTAAATTAGCTCAAAAAAATAATTTTTTGGTGGTAAACGCTAATAATGGGGTTAAAAAGGTCCATGAAGATATTAAAACCATCATTTCCCCTAGGATAGGGCGTTGCATATGAATACATAATATTTTTTGAGGAGGGTAGCTATGGATAAGGAAAAAGAAATGAAGATTAAAATTGTTAAAAACGGTCCGTATATAGTAAAAGGGGGAATTCCTCTATATGAACAAGTATTAGTCACCGATGAAGGGGGACATACCCGGGAGCTGCGCGAAGTCAAAGATCATCCTCACCCTGAGATTTACAGTCTCTGCCGATGCGGAGCATCTAAGAAAAAGCCCTTCTGTGACGGCACTCATAATGATATCCATTTTGACGGCACCGAAACTGCAGATACTAAACTGTATCTAGAGAAAGCCGAGGTTTTTGAAGGCCCCCAACTAAGACTTACCGATGCCCACGAATTCTGCGACCATTCCCGCTTTTGTCTTAGATCAGGAGGCATTCGAGAACTTATAAAAAAATCAGACGACCCTGCTGCTCGAAAAACTGCTATTGAAGAAGCCACCATATGTCCGTCTGGAAGGCTGGTTTTGTGGGATAAGCAAACTGGAAAATCCTTCGAGAAAGAATTTGAACCGTCTATAGTCCTTATTCACGACCCTCAAAAAAACTGTGAAGGCCCCATATGGGTTAGGGGAGGTATTCCCATAGAGTCTGCTGAAAGGGATATTTACGAGGTTAGAAACAGAATAACTCTCTGTAGATGTGGTAAATCTGAAAATAAGCCTTATTGCGATGGAAGTCACTGGATGAATGCCGAACAGAAGTTGAAATTTAGGAAGAAGTGGGGATTGGAAAAAAAGTAAATGTAGAATTACATTTTGTACTAAACTTGAGAAACGATTTAGCAATCAACTTCCTATCCCGTCCCCAAGAAGATTATCGTAAATTATTCGCAGACATGATCTAAAAAAAGTGTTTTCAAATGTTATCTTATCTCACCAGCAGCTTTGAATCATTTATCATCAGCAATGGGTCCTGGGCTGTCTTTTTAGGTTGTATTTTAGAGCAGATTATTGTTCCCATCCCTGCCAGTTTGATAGTTATAAGTTCTACTTTCATTATCATGAAGGGTACGGCCTTTTCTTTTGCTTCTGTAGGAACCTTGCTCATAAAAATTGCCATTCCTGCTTCAATGGGAATCACTCTGGGTTCTCTTGTTTACTATGCGTTGGCCTATAAGTTGGGAGCGCCCTTTATAGAACGAGCTGGGAAATATATGGGGGTTTCATTAGAAGATATGGCGAATGTGGAAAAGCAGTTCAAAAAGAGTCGTTATGATGAGTTATTTATTTTCCTGGCCCGTTGCTTTCCTATAATTCCCAGCATAGCCATCAATCTTTTTTGTGGGTTAATTAAATACGATTTAAAAAGGTACATCCTCACCACCTTTTCCGGGTCCATGTTACAAATAGTAGGATGGGGCCTTCTGGCATGGGTTTCTGGTAATATTTACCTCATTTTAGAAGATAAAATATCTTTATTGGGCAATATTGTGGCCTTAATTATTTTACTGGCTGTCATTTACTTTATTATCAAGAAGAGAAGGGAAAAGAAAAAAAAATTGAATTGTAATGAAAAATAAAAACTCGAATACTACTTTTCGGGCTGGTAGCTCAGTCGGTAGAGCGTTGCCTTCGCAAGGCAGAGGCCGCGGGTTCAAATCCCGCCCAGTCCATTTATATTCTATCCTCATAGAATGCCTCTTGAAAAGTAATCTTGAAATTTGTTCCTGATTCCTGTTCCAACTCTATAGTACCGCCCAATTGTGCTACCAGGGAATTTAAAACTAAAAAACCCATGGTGTCGGCATTTTTATAATCAATATCTTCAGGAAGCCCCACTCCATTGTCCTTTACTATTAATACTATGTTGTCCGGGGTTTGGTACAGGTTGATGGAAATTTCACCACTCATTTCATTAGGGAATGCGTGTTTTAATGAATTTGTAATAAGTTCGTTGGTAATTAGTGCCAGAGGTATGGCAGTTTCCATTTTCAAAATAAAATGACCCAAATCATATTCTAAATGGATTAAATCCGAATTTTTAACATGGATTCTCATCAAATTTGATGTTAAACCTATTAAATATTCGGAAAAATCGATTTTTGAAAAATTATCCGATTGATAAAGCTTTTGATGTATCAATGCCAAGGATCCGATTCTACTATGGGTATCTTTTAAAACCTGCTTAGCTTCCGTTTCCTTAATAAAATCAGATTGCAGGCTGATGAGGCTGGATATAACCTGGAGATTATTTTTAACCCGGTGGTGGATTTCCCTGAGAAGAACCTCTTTCTCATTGATAGATTCCTTCAAAGATTCGTCTGCTTTTTGGTGTTTAATAACGCTCCACAGGAAGTTCATGAGCATCCTTATCTGATTTAAATTTCCTTCATGGTATGCACTGTTTTTATTTCCCACACCGGCCACCAGCACAATTTTATTGCCATCGAATATGGGGACATTCATATGTCGTTTCAGAGGAACATGTCCCGATGGATATCCTCTTTTCCAGGAGTTGGGGGCCGAATAGTCGTTAGTTATAATGGGTCTGCGTTGTCTTACTGCCTCCCCCCACAAACCAGTAGTTTCTAGGGGATAAACGATTGGTTTGTTCTCTATTTCGCACTTTTTCATAGCAGTACGAGACCAGGAATACATGGTAAAAACGTCCTCATAATCGTTTAGAAAAGCAATATAACCTATTTTACTTCCAGTAATCAAAACCAGCTGTTCCAGGGCGTAATCTGTGATTTCATCTAATTCGCAGCCCCTCATTTCATAGAGATTGATCATGGCCCTCATTCTTAAACTATTCAAATAACGATCTTGTTCAGCTTCTTTTTGTTTAGTGATATCTTTAACCGTGGATAAAACGCAATATATCTCTCCATTATTTCGTTTTACTGGACTTAGTATGTATTCTAAGGTCAGATTTCCGTTTTTATTGGATAAATAGGTCTTGTCCTTAAGTGATTGGCCTGTTTTTAAAACATTTTCTATTTGTTTATCCAACTTATCCATGATTTCAGCAGGTAGGCCCACTTCTCGCCCGGTTTTACCGGTCATTTCTTCCACTTTTAATCCCAAGCCTGCGGCGCCTGCGGGACTTACATGTATGAATTTTCCGTTCTGGTCGTAAAGGAATATATAATCGGGTAATGCTAAAAATACATCTTCAATAAAGGGTCCGGCGGTTTCCACATTTCGCTGAGGGGGTTGATCGGTGGCCATGTTATCTCCTAAATAAGGAAAATAGAAAATAAATTTGTTAGGTGGATTAAATTATGTGTGACATTTGTGTAATAGTTATCTCCTATCGAAAACTGATTGAAAGATATTAGTCAGGCGGATTCCTGCTTCAAACGCGATTACGTTATCCTCTGGCATATTATTTTACTTAGATCTATCAATACTTAATCAAGGGCCCATTTCTTCTAGGATAACATCTATATTACGCTGTACATCCTCAATTGTCCCACTGGTATTTATAACGTGCCATCCTTTAACCAACTGCAAAGCTTTATCCCGGATTTTCTTCAAATCTTCTAAATTCTCGAACATCTCACGTTCATTCCTCTTTGACAATCTTTTAAGGGCTTCTTCTGGTTTAACATCCAAAAAAAACATGTAAGGGGACGTAGGGAGTATTTTAGCAAATATTTTATATAACAGCTTGGCTAAGGGAAGGGGCAGGTAAGTAACTCCCATTAAATAGCGTACTACAATGAGGTTTTCCTCTTTCCCGTGGTACATTCTTACCGAACGAATTACATCCAGGGCATAATAGAGGGCTGCGTTGATTTTGTTTAGTTTACCCCTGTCTAACAGGGCTTTTTTCGCTTTTAGACCATAGGGATTGTCATTTGATGGATGCTCCCTCAGGATAACTCTTTCGCCCTTTTTCAGATACTTTTCACGAATCAACTCGGCATGAGTACTCTTGCCAGAACCATCCAGCCCGTCTACTATGATAAAACGCATCATCACACCTGATTTGAAGATCTAATATGGATTAATTTTCACAGGGTCATTAACAAGTAAGTACCCACTGCCCCAAAACAAGCGGTAAGGTTATCCAGTCCCTTGGGAGTAACTCCCTCCCAGATAGTAGCCACCAGTGCAACGGCTGCAATAACCACGGGGCTGGCAGGCTGTCCGTAGTAGATCAATACCATCCCTAGAGTTACCATGAGTACTAAAAACATGGTCAAGGAACCTTCAATACTCTTATCATCTCCCAGGATGTTGTATTTTCTTTTCCCATACTTCATACCAATTAAGGAAGCCATTCCGTCCCCGTAAGACATGGCAGCTATACCTACCGCTATGATCCAGGGTTGTTGAAAGAAGAAAAATGCCAGTAGCGTCCAGGAGATTGCATAATAAACCAGACCTAAACCATGGCCTGATTCAGAGATTTTATCCTTAATGTTTGTAATGGGAGAATAGGGACTCATTAAAAATGTTAAAACTATAAAAGGCGCTGCAGCCAGAAATGTCATCACCCAACCGGTTTGGAACAGTGGTAAAATGAAAAGAACGTTCCCTACCATGATATGCAAGAATTTTCGGCTAAAATTTACGTACTTTCCCAGAAGTTTTTCCGATATCAGTAACAAAATGGCCACGTAACCGTACACGAGCAGGAGGCCCAAAATATCATTGGGTGTCATAAAATTTTATCAAGTTGTTTTGGTATATAATTGGATTAGATTTGCCTCTGGTAATATCTGAAAAAATAGAAATGATCTTACATGAATACTTCAAGGGGTTTTTAGAATGATAACCAAAGAGGAACTGACCGAAAGGATAATAGAAACAGATCTGGAAAAAATACCTGAAAAAGAAGAGGTATACGAGAAAAAAATCTTCCTTGATGATAATAAAGTCCTTATTGTTGGTTATGATAAAGAGGAATCATTTTGTGAAGAAGATCCCCAAGAAGAATGTGGAATAACTTATTTTTGGTATTGGGAACTCCGTGATTCAGAAACATGGGATTTAATAGGTGAAAATAAAGATAAAGATTTTACTTTCTGTAAAGATTCAGAAAAGGAAATCTGGACTGATGACAGTGATTATGATGGGGATGGAGATCTCTCTTTAACCCAGATGTGCACCTGGAGTGATCAAAACCTCATCGAAGATATTGCAGAGGATATTGCCTCAGAAGTTACAGAATGGATAGAATAATTATTAAACGGGCCGTTATTTGCGGCCTTCTTCCATTTGTCGAAGACGTTCATTAAGGGCCTTGATAATTTGATCTTGAGCTTTTTCTAAGTCTTCTTTTTTCCCATAAAGGACTGGACCGTCTTCGCTGGGTTTTATTTCCAATTCGTAATCTATAACTACTTGGGCGACCATGCTTTCCGTAACCCCATGGGGGATGCGCATTTCGTACATCATTTCTTCTTCCA
>JAUYBK010000222.1 GCA_030693105.1 Methanobacteriaceae archaeon
CCAAAAGGGTGGTAATGATTCAGTGCGCTGGTTCTCGTGATGATAAACCTGATGGAAACCCTTACTGTTCAAAGGTATGTTGTATGGTCGCCATGAAGCATGCCAATGTAATCAAACATTACTATCCAGAAACTGAAGTTATAATCTGCTACACAGATATGAGAACTCCAGGAATGTATGAAAAATACCTGAAATATGGGCAGGACAGAGGAATTAAACTAATCAGAGGCAGACCCGGAGAAGTAACACGTAAAAATGGAAACCTGATTGTTAGAGTTGAAGAAAGCCTTAAAGGAAATCCCATAGAGATAGAATCCGACATTGTGGTTCTATCTGAAGCTATGGAACCGTCAAAAGGAACCATCGAAGTGGCTGGGTTACTTGATGTGGGATTAACCGAGGATCTTTTCATCAGAGAGAGTCACCCCAAAATCAAACCCGTGAACACTGATATTGAAGGGATATATGTATGTGGTACTGCTCAAGGACCTAAAGACATTACTGACAGTGTTTCCCAGGCTAATGCTGCTGCTGCTAAAGTTTCCGAACTTATGAATGGTAATCTTGAAGTTGAACCATTTGTTGCAGAAATAGACATTTCAAATTGTATTTTATGTCTGAAATGTATGAATATCTGTAAATATAAGGCTATCTATGAACAGGAAGAGCATCTGGCCACTGACCCTATTGCATGTAAAGGGTGCGGTGTTTGTCTCTCCCAGTGCCAGAACGATGCCATTAGTATTCGTGGAAATGCTGATGGAAAACTATTCGCTGTTATCTCTGGAGCGCTTAAAAACAAAAGAGAAGGTGAAAAAATAATTCTTACCTTCGTGGATAATGTTGGTTACCTGGCAGCAGATAACATAGGTATCAATAAAATATCATATCCAGAATCAATTAGAATTATTAAAGTTCAATCCGTCAACCGTGTGATGGCCAAACACATTTTATACGCATTTGAAAATGGTGCTGATGGCATATTCTTCGGTGAATATCCTGATGATCTAATGTATCCCCATATAAAAGAAAAAGTAAAATCTTTAAAGAAGGAATTAGAGGATAATAACATCACCCCCCGTAGATTAACACTTCAACGTGTATACATACCCTACTTCCGGGGACTGGCCAACAAATTAACCCTTTTTGACCAGGAAATTACGTCTCTTGACTCTAATGAAAAGCAGGCTGATCATAGTGAGAAGGTTCTGGATGGACCTCTTGAATAAATTCCAGATTGAAAATATCCTCTTGTTTTATTTTACTTTCCATATATCCTAATCTGGTTAAAACCGGTACAAAATCAAGGGTAGATTCTATATAAGCAGATGGCAAGCTTGCACAGTATTTTGGGGATATCTGGTAAGTTTTCAGCACAAAATCAATATCTACATTCCCCAACTCAGAAGCTGCTATCTCCGCAGCATTTTGGGGTTGATTTCTTATGAAGTTGCATGCTACTTCATGGCCCCTTAAAAACTCTGTGATGAATTTGGGGTCGTTTTTGATTAGTTTTTCAGTTGTTACTATTCCATAGCTGGGGTTGTAAGGCCATAATTGGTCAGGTGGAATAACAATTTTGGATTTCAATTGACGTGAAGCTACTGTAGCCAGGGAAGGTGTGCCTAAACCGGCTAATATCTCACCATCATCAATGGCACTGGGGATTAAGTCCGCCCACGGATAATTTATAACTGAAATATTAAGATCTTCAATTAAACTACGCAATATAACATCATGAATAGAACCCTTTGAAGGAGTTCCTATGGTTCCACCTTCAAATTGTTTAAAAACTGCATTAATATCCCCTATATCATCTATAGATCTATAAAAATCAGTTGAGATCATCAAAGTACCTTCCACATGTCCTCCAGCCACACACTTGAGGTTTAAACCTTTAGAATTACCAATCATGACTGGAGGAAGCCCAATGTACCCCAATTCAATTTCTCCGGATGGGAAAGCATCCATCATGGCCGGTCCGGTGGGAAATAGAGTCCACTGCAGATCCCGGTCGATTTTATCAAGAAAGGGAGTTTGATTACTTTTTAAAATAAAGGAAGTGTGGTATATGGTGGAAAGGTACCCGATATTCAAATTTAACCACCGGCCAGGGTTTGGAAAATGACTATTTCGTCTTCATCCTTAATTTCGGTAGCAACTCCACCGGTTCCTCTAATATCCTGTCCATTAACTAATATTTTCACGAAATCCTTTATTTGACCGTTTTCATGGGTTATATTTTCTTTGAAATCTTTTCCTTCAAATTTAGTGTCCAGGTTTTCTATTAAACCAGTTACTTCACCCTTATATCCAATTTTAAGGCTTTTTTCACCAGTTAGATCGGCTAAAGTTGATAAAAATTTTATTTCTGGCATTTTGTTTTTCCTCCATTATATTTTTTTTAATATGTATTTTTATAACTATCGTTATATAACTATAGTTAACAATAATTGCAGTCACATATAATAAAAATGTTTGTGTTTCAATCGGAAAGAAATTTTAGTTTAATTGAACTTAAATTAACTTAAAGAGGTGTATTAGTGTCATTTAAAGTAGCCGTTGCCAGCAGCGACGGAAAGTTTATAAATCAACATTTTGGTATGGCCTCCCAATTTTTAATTTTCGAAATTAAAGATGATGGAACCTATGAATTTCTAGAATTACGTGAAAATAAACCAGCTTGCAGTGTAGATGGCCATAGCGATTTATCAATGGGAAAGAGTATTGAACTGATTTCAGACTGTGAGGCAGTTATTGCCAGCCAAATTGGCCCAGGGGCCATTGATATCTTATTATCACGTGAAATAAACCCCTATATAGCACCTAAATTTATAGATGAAGCTTTAAAAGAAATCTCAAAGTTAAAGAATGATTCAGATGAAAAATGATACAGGTAATTTAGACGAAGTCTTTATAAACACCACCCCCAATAGTTATAACAATTGTTATATAACAATAGTTATATTTAATGTTTTAATTAATATAAAGGTGATAATATGGTAAACATACCGGAATTAAAAAGAGGTATAGCAAACGATATAACGGAGACCATTGGAAATACTCCGCTAGTTAGACTGAACCAAATGTCAAAAGGTTTGAAAGCTGATATAGTAGTTAAACTTGAATCATTTAACCCCATAAGCAGCGTTAAAGACAGAATTGGAGTTGCTCTGGTGGAGTATGGTGAAGAAATCGGAACCATAAAAGAAGGTTCAGTTTTAATTGAACCCACCAGCGGAAACACCGGAATTGCCCTGGGATTTGTGGCAGCAGCTAAAGGTTACCGGTTAATATTAACCATGCCCGACACCATGTCCTTAGAAAGAAGAAAGCTTCTGGCAGTATTTGGTGCCGAAATAGTCCTCACCCCCGGAGCAGAAGGAATGGGTGGAGCTATTGCCAAAGCAGAAGAACTGACCAAAGAAATACCAAACGCGGTTATGCCCCAACAATTTAAAAACCCTGCTAACCCCAAAATTCACCGGGAAACTACTGCAGAAGAGATCTGGAGAGATACTGATGGAAACGCCGATATTATAGTGGCTGGTGTAGGCACCGGCGGTACCATAACTGGTGTAGCTGAAGTTTTTAAAGAACGTAAACCCAAATTCAAAGCAGTTGCAGTTGAACCAGAATCATCCCAGGTTTTAGCCGGGAAAGATAAAGGACCTCACAAAATTCAGGGTATTGGTGCTGGTTTTATACCAGATATCTTAAGAACGGACTTAATAGACGAAATCATTCCTGTAAAAGATGAAGATGCCGCAAAAACCATGCTGAGACTTGCCAGAGAAGAGGGAATTTTAGCAGGCATATCATCTGGTGCTGCTACCTATGCGGCATTAGAGCTGGCTAAAAGAGAAGAAAATAAAGGAAAATTGATTGTAGCTATTCTTCCAGATACTGGTGAAAGGTATTTAAGTATGCAATGGCTATTTGAAGAAATTTATAAGTCCTATGACCAAGCCATGTTTCCCCATTAATTGGTAGGGATTTCTCCCTTCCATATTCAATAAATTAGAGGTGAAATAATGTTGGAAAAGGTAAGAGAAGATATTGAAATGGTATATATGCGGGACCCTGCCGCCCGCAGCACTTTGGAAATCTTTCTCTGTTATCCAGGACTATGGGCCATTTGGTTTTACAGGCTGGGCCACTGGTTCTGGAATCACAAATTATTATTTTTAGGGCGTTTTACATCGACAATTGGCCGTTTCTTTACTGGAATTGAAATTCATCCCGCAGCTGAGATTGGCAGAAGAGTCTTTATTGACCATGGAATGGGAGTTGTAATTGGAGAAACCGCCGAAGTGGGAAATGACGTTTTAATGTACCAAGGAGTGGTACTGGGCGGTACCAGTCTGGAAAAGAAAAAAAGACATCCTACCATAGGTGACGGAGTGGTTATAGGTTCTGGAGCGAAGATCATCGGTAATATAAGAATTGGCAATGCTTCCAAAATAGGAGCAGGATCTGTAGTGTTAAAACCAGTACCTTTAGGTTCAACCTGCGTAGGAATACCGGGACGAGTTGTTCAAGAAGAAAGGAAATGCGCCATTGATTTAGAACATGGCCAGCTCCCCGATCCTGTTGCTGAAGTAATTACCATACTTTTGAAACGTCAAGATGAAATGGAACGCCAAATCCGAGAGCTGGGGATAACTTCTCATGTTATGAAAGCTAACGGTTTAATGAATAAAAAATCTGAAATGGAAGAGATATTTTCCGAAGGAGCTGGAATTTAATAATATAAAATTTAGGAGTATAAAATGAGTAATTGTAGACCACAATTTATAGGAAATAATTTATGTATAAAAGGGGAAATACTGATTAAATGAGACCTCCTTGCGAAATTGTAGTGTGGTATGTAATTCCCACCATAAGATCTGAACTGGCTAAAGAACTTCTAAGTCTAGGAATGAAACAAAAAGAGATATCTAAAATATTAGATATAACTCAACCCGCTGTTTCCCAATACATAAGCGACAAAAGGGGACACGGAATTAAATTTAATGAAAAAACTCAAGATCTCATTAGGGACTTGGCTCAGGAATTAGCAGCTGGGACTCTGAACCAGAGAGATTTAATACCCCGAACTTGTGATATATGTCGAAAGGTCAAGGCTGAAGAAATACTCTGTCAGTTACACAAAGAAAAAGACAACATTCCCTTGGACTGTCATGCTTGCATGGGCTCCCAGTGCGATTAATAAACTTCATTGGTTTTTTCTGCTATTTGAATTTATATACTTTATTGGTGGATATTTACGTAAGATTAAATTCATTTATTAGATTAATCTAATTTTATTATGGAAATATGTGCGGCATAGCAGGACTATTTGGAGATGTGGCTGGTTCTAAGCTAACTGAAATGCTAAAAGAACTAGAACATCGGGGACCAGACGGTTCCGGGGCCTATGTAGACGGCCAGTTGTTTTACGGACCTACCGGGGAGATCAACCCCATCAATGGAAACATTGCCCTGGGACAGAACCTCCTATCCATTGTGGGTTCCGAAGTCCAACAACCTCTTGTGGATGAAAAAAGAGTTTTAGTCTCCAATGGGGAGATATACAACTATAAAAACTTGAAAAAAAAATTAGATTACGATTTTCAGACTGATTCTGACTGTGAAGTAATACTGGCCCTTTTAGATGAAGAACAGGGAAACTTGGCCTCCACCCTACCCCACGTTATCAGCCAGATAGATGGTGATTATGCATTTATAATTTACGACGGTGCAGACTGGGCAGCAGTAAGGGACCCAGTGGGAGTTAAACCCCTATTTTTTGGCAAGCATCCTCAAAAAAATCTTTTTGGAGTGGCGTCCGAAAGAAAGGCTTTGTGGAAAATAGGAATCAAAGACGTGAAAAGTTTAAATCCAGATTTCATGCTCTCCAACCAAGAACTGGTCCGGATGCCAGATAGAATACAAACCCCGAATTCTAAAGCGGCATTCCTGCTAAATTCACTCCATTACCATGGAATGAAAGTCCAGTTAAAGAATTTTCTGGTAGAATCCGTGAAAAAAAGAATCGCCGGCCTTGATAAAGTAGGCATCATATTCTCAGGTGGGGTGGACAGCACCATCCTGGCTAAAATCTGCCTCAACTTGGGTGTCAAGCTCGAAGTTTACACCGTTGGCAAAGAGGGATCACCCGACCTGGAATTTTCACGTAAAGCTGCCGAGGTAATGGAACTCCCCCTTTACACCCACACTGTAACGGTCGAAGAGGTGAAAAGGTGCACTCCCCTGGTTTTAGAGGCCATTGGGGAGTGGAATATCATGAAGCTGGGGGTGGGTATGACTGCTTATATGGCGTCCGAAGTAGCTTCTCAGAATGGTTTAAGAGTGTTATTATCAGGACAAGGTGCAGATGAATTATTTGGTGGGTATCATCGTTATTTAAAGATGTTTAAAGAGAAGGGAAATGTTTTACAGGATTATCTGTGGAGGGATGTTAAGGATATTTACCACGTGAACCTGGAACGAGACGATGCCGTGACTATGGTCCACAGCGTGGAACTGCGGGTTCCTTATCTGGACCTCCAAGTTATAAATATAGCCATGGATATACCTATTTCATACAAAATAAAAAATGTAGAGGACCGGCTACGAAAGTGCATCCTCCGGGATGTGGCACTCGAACTGGATGTTCCGGAGTTCATTGCGAGAAGACCCAAAAAGGCTGCACAATATGGTTCCGGTATCCATCAGCTACTGGTAAAGAAGGTTTTAAAAGATCAAATTTACGTAAATGAACTGCAGAGTTCATTAAATTTCATAAAGAATTAATTCAGGTCTTTATAATAGTTGCTAATTTAACTAAATGTCCACAAGCCGGGACGGAGGAATATAGTTTGAAGATAGAAAAAGAAGCTGAGGAAATATTAAAAAAATTTAGTGATGCACTCCAGGACATTCCCCCACTGGAGGAAACTTACTACCTGGTAGACAACCTCAACCGGGAACGCGAAGACCAGGCCCATGAAAAAGACAGCACTAAAATCCTCAGAAATGCCCAGGTAGATGAAGACGGTAATTTGATGGTTGAAAAGGGAAAGTGGACCGGATAATGGTATTAATATTAATTTTTAGAGTGTGATCAATATGCGACTTAATCTTGTTTTAGAACTTTTAGACGTTCCAGGACAACTACTGGACGTTTTAAAACCAATGGGGCGGCTTGGCGCCAACATCGTGGCCGTAATACATCAGAGGGATGTAAAAACTGAGGAAGGAAAGGTTCCAGTACAGATAACTATTGAAGGGGACGAAGAAACCCTAAACCGGGTTATTACCGATCTGGAGGATAACGAAATCCCAGTAATGGAAGTGGATGGAGTTCTGCGCCGGGAGAAAATCACTACTATACTAGTGGGTAACATTGTGGACCGGGATCTCAAAGATACCGTGAGCCTTTTAAACATGCTTCCTGGAGTTAGAGTCGCTGATTTGGATTTGAAAATGTCCGCTTCACCAGAAAAGTCCGCTTCTAAGATTGTAATGGAAGCCCAGGAAGGGATTAAACAGGAAGTGCTTTTTAAAATAAAAGAGATCGGGGAACTTAAAGGCCTTCTGGTTATAAACGAGATTTAATGAGGTTGTGATTTTTATGAAAATAGTTATACTGGGATTTGGTGCCGTGGGACGTGGTGTGGCCCGGGTAATATCCCTTAAAAAAGAATATTTGCAGGAAAAATACGGTCTCCAATTGGATATTGTGGCGGCAGCAGACCGATCGGGAGGAGCAATATTCGCCGAAGGATTAAACCCCGAACTACTCCTGAAGACTAAAGAAGAAACCGGTAAGTTATCGGAATATCCGGATTATGGTACAAAAGGAATTAGCGGAGTGGAAATACTCCAGAAAGTTGAATACGACTGCCTGGTGGAAGTCACTCCTACGGATATTGAAGACGCAGAACCGGCCTTAAGTCACATGATGCAGGCCCTGGAAGACCAAAAAGACGTGGTAACCTCCAATAAAGGCCCGTTAGCCTTATCATTCAGTGTATTGGATGATACTGCCCGCAAAAACGGGGTGCAATTCAAGTACGAAGCTTCGGTGGGTGGAGCCATGCCCATCATCAACTTGGCCCACGATACCCTGGCCGGGAGCAACATTGAAAGTGTTTACGGGATTCTTAACGGTACCACCAATTATATCCTATCCCGGATGGCTAAAGAAGGTTCCTCCTACGAACAAACTCTTAATGAAGCCCAGGAGTTAGGTATAGCTGAGACCAACCCCACACAGGACGTGGATGGATGGGATGCTGCCTGTAAAATAGTTATCCTGGCCAACTCAATCTTAAACCTTAAAGCCACTCTTAAAGATGTTAAAGTGGAGGGAATATCCAATATAACCCCTGAATCAATAGCCCTGGCTAAAAAAGAAGGTTATCTTATTAAATTAATCAGCGAAGCTTCCCCGGAGTCCCTGGAAGTTTCTCCCCGGCTGGTAAAGGAAGGGTCACCGTTCTCGGTGGAGGGTACCCTTAACGTGGCCACCCTTAAAACCGACCTGGCCGAAGACGTGACAGTAGTGGGTAAAGGCGCCGGATCCATTGAAACTGCCTCTGCCATCCTAAGCGACCTGGTAAACATCTGGAAGGCTAGTAAGTAATATATAATATCGATTTTCATGAAGTACGTAGTAGTGATAGGAGACGGCATGGCCGATTATCCCCTGGAAGAATTGGATGGTAAAACACCCCTGCAAAGTTGTCACACTCCCCACATGGACCATATAGCCCGTGAAGGAGTTTCGGGAATGCTCAAGACGGTGCCGGATGGAATGGATCCTGGTTCAGACGTGGCAAACCTTTCCATAATGGGTTACGACCCCCACCAATATTATACGGGACGGGGACCCCTGGAAGCCGCCAGTGTAGGGGCTGAACTTAAAGATAATGATGTGGCATTCCGCTGCAACCTTATTAATACTCAGGATGGAATTTTATCGGATTTTAACGCCGGCCACATCAGTACCGAGGAGGCCTCCGAGATCATTGAATACTTGAAACAGACCTTCTACCAGTACGGCCAGTTCTACCTGGGAACCAGCTACCGCCACTTATTTGTATTTCCCCACCTAAAATCGAACCGATTAATCTCTACCCCGCCCCACGATGTGGTGGGAGAACCGTTAAAAGAGCACCGTCTTAAGCCCGAAGACAATGATCTGGCCCGTAAGTTGAACCAGTTAATTGACCTATCTTTTGAAAAGTTAAAAAACCATCCCGTGAACCAAAAAAGAAGTGCTAACGGCCAGAAAACGGCTAATATGATCTGGTTGTGGGGGCAGGGATTAAAACCAGAAATTCCGTCCTTTAAAACTGAATACGGACTTAAAGGAGCTACAATAACCGGGGTGGACCTTATAAAAGGTATGGGAGCTTGTCTGGGCCTGGACAATATTAAAGTACCGGGGGCCACTGGCTACTACGACACTGACTACTGCGGTAAGGCTAAAAACGCCCTGAAATCCCTGAAAGACCATGATCTGGTTTTTATTCATGTGGAGGCCCCGGATGAAGCAGGTCATGCCGGGGATCTAACTGAGAAGACCAAGGCCATTGAAAGAATTGATAAAAGAATTCTGGGCAAGTTATTAGACGAACTGCCCCAATTTGACGATTACTCACTGGCAATCCTACCGGACCATCCCACCCCCATCCCGGTCCGTACCCATACCTCAGACCCCGTCCCCTACGCCATGCACCATCCTGGGCAAAAAAAAGATGATGTTCAGTTTTACGACGAGTTTTCCGCCAATAATGGTTCCCAGGGGATCCGGCCCGGCCATATGTTTTTGAGAAACTTTTTGGATTACTAACTTAAAAAGTTCAGTAAGTTTCCTAAAAACCATGAGAAAATGAATAATTTTAAGAGAAGATAAACTAGAACTAATCTACGGGCCTTGTGGACAATGGTTATCCTTTGAATGCTGATTAAACTAGATGGGGGACTAATTTGGGATTAAGTTTATAAGTCCACTTAAATCTAATAAATATTAATAAATCCTAACTAATCCTCATAAACCACCATCAAACCTGTTTTAACAAAAGAGGTGGGATAACATTAAGATCAATCGACTCCGATACCAGTTAGCAATTTTTGCAGGTAAAACAACTTCATTCATACTAAAAATCATTTTAAAAAGTGGTGCCAGCGCCTTGCCTGGAAAAGTAGCTATGGCCCTATATCCGGACATTTTAAAGGTAGTTAACCAGCG
>JAUYBK010000225.1 GCA_030693105.1 Methanobacteriaceae archaeon
CGGAACAACCTGTTGTAGTGACATGTACTTCTTTATGGATGATGTAGCTCGGGCTCTGGACAAAGTCGGCTTGAGAGGAGTTATCAGCCACGGAATGATCGACAAGGGCGATGAACAAAAGCGCAAAAAGGAAATAAAAGAAACTAACCGCATCATAGAAAAATGTCATAACACTTCTGATGGGAAAATTAAAGTCTCATTAGGTCCTCACGCACCATACACCTGTTCTGAAGAACTTCTGCGCTGGACACGAAAGAAGGCCGATGCCCATGATATTAAAATCCATATCCATGTGTCTGAAACTGAAACTGAAGTTCAAAACTTCCTTGAATCTCATGGAAAACGTCCTTTTGAGTATCTAGATGATATAGGTCTTTTGGGGCAGGATTTATTGGCTGCCCATGCCGTTTGGTTATCAGATGATGAAATGGACATCATTAAAGAAATGGAAGTGAAATTATCCCACAACCCAATCAGTAATATGAAACTGGCATCTGGAATATCTCCTGTGAATAAACTACTTGATAAGGGCATTTGCATGTCCTTGGGCACCGATGGTGCGGCTTCTAACAACAACCTGGACCTTTTCCAGGAAATGAAAACAGCAACACTCCTGCAGAAGGTGGATAAACTGGATCCCACCATCTTACCGGCAAATAAAGTCCTAAAAATGGCCACCAGTGGAGGTGCATTTGCACTGGGACTTGAAAAAGACATAGGGATAATTGAAGTGGGTAAAAAGGCGGACTTGATCCTTATTAACACCAGATCACCTAATATGACTCCATTCCGTAATCCCGTATCGCATATAGTCTATGCTGCTGAAGGGGCCGATGTTCAAACGGTAATATGCAATGGAGACGTCCTGATGAAGGATCGTCAGTTAGAAACAATCGACGATGCCGAAGTGATTGAAATTGCAGAGGAAGCAGCACGGGACCTATTATCCCGATCATAGGTGGAAATTAAATGGATAATGGAATATTAACTCTTTTCGATATTGATGGGACCCTGGTAAGGGGGGCTCGCTGCCATTACATGGCATTCGTCCGGTCGGTCCGCAAGTTCTACGGGATGAAGAAGGATATCAGCGGAATAAACTACGCAGGAAAAACTGACCCACAAATACTCCGGGAAGTCCTGGAATTAGGAGGCATCCCTAAGAAAACTATCGAAGAGAACCTTAGGGAGTGCCTGGAATACATGACCCAGTATTACCTGGCTAACGTACACCGGGAGAACGTCCAGGCCCTGGGCGGAGTTAAAGAATTATTATTTGAACTGAAACGGGATAACGTACTTTTAGGACTAACCACAGGGAACCTGGAACCTATTGCCTATGCCAAACTGGGCCGGGTGGGGCTTGCTGAATATTTCCCATTCGGGGGGTTCGGCAGTGACAGCCCCGAAAGGCCGTGCCTGGTAAAAAAGGCCCTGGAACGTGCCCGGGAAGATTTCAATTACCAGGGTGATACTATCCTAGTTATTGGGGATACTCCTCGAGATGTGGATGCTGCCAAACCTTTCCACCTCCATACTCTGGCAGTGGCAACGGGCAGTTACTCTGTGGAGGAACTCCAAAAATCAGGGGCAGATTATGTTTTAGAAAGCCTGTCCGATGTGAATAAAATCCTGAAAATAATTAATAGCCTGGTATGATTATTTGTTTAATTTTTTTTAAGCCCTAATGAAGCTTTAGAATATCCGTCTTCATTGGTCATCATTGATTTATTAAGGTTGAGAAAGATCATTAATTAGAAAGAATTTTTTGGGGGGGGATTGAATATGGCATACTTTAATGAAGAAATAGAAACCATGCCCCGGGATGAGCTGGACGCCCTGGTGGACGAACGAATTAAATATACAGTGCAGTTTGCTGCGAAAAACTCACCTTTTTATCGTAAATGGTTTCGTGAGAATAACATAAACCCGCAGGATATTCGGAACCACGAGGACCTGCGCGAACTTCCTATCATTTCTGGCAAGGTAATGAGGGAAAGACAGCCTCCTGAAACCGAGGAATTTGAATTTAAATGCACGGACTGGCAGGACGTATACACCATCCACGAGACCAGTGGGACTAGTGGAGTTCCTAAATCATTTTTCTTGACTTGGGAGGATTGGCAACGGTATTCGGAGAAGTATGCGCGCTCTTTTGTCAGTCAAAACTTCGGTCCTGGTGATAGAGTGGTGGTCTGCGCTTCTTATGGCATGAATGTAGGTGCCAACACCATGACCATGGCTGCCCAGAAGATTGGCATGACCATCATCCCTGAAGGGCGCTGCACTTTCCCGGTACGTATCATCAACCATTATAACCCCACTGGAATCGTGGGTAGCATATTCAAACTACTCCGTTTGGCTCGGAGAATGGAATCTGAGGGATTAAAACCGCAAGAATCCAGTATAAAGCGATTAATAGCGGGTGGAGAAAGTTTTGCCGATGAATCCCGAGCTTATTTGGAGGAAGTTTGGGACGTACCCGTGTACAACACCTACGGCAGCACCGAAGGAACCATGTGTGGGGAGTGTTACCAAAAAGTGGGCCTGCACGTTCCCGAAGATATGGTGCACCTGGATGTTTACGACCCCAGTATGGAGAAATTTGTGGACGACGGAGAGTGTGGTAGCATTGTTTTAACTACTTTAATACCTTCCGGCGGGAAAGCAGGGACCCTGCTTTTGAATTATGATACGGACGACACCACAGTAGTGGTTTCTCGCGATCAATGCCCCTGTGGCCGTACTCACATGCGGATAATGAACCCTGAAAGAGAAGCAGAAACGGTTTGGGTAGCTGGTTCTCCATTCAACCGGGTGAACGTGGAGCAGGGAGTATTCCAACGAGAAAACATGAACTACATTACGGGAGAGTACGAAGCCTTTCTGTACGGCGACGATAGGGAAACAACCCTACGGGTTAGTTTGGAATGTTTGGATGCCAGTAGGTGCGACAGGGAGCTAGTTAAAGAGAACTTCATTAAAAGTTTCCTACAGTACAAGCCACTCCTATCTGAAGCATATCAAGATGGTGCATTTAACCTGCTCTTCAACTTTACTGAACCGGGTGGACTAGAATTCTATCGGGTCAAGGGTAGACCAAAGCGTTTGGTGGACCGTCGCTGATAGTATTGAGGGGGTGGTAGATAACTCCCCCAACGTATTATAAAATCATTCTCAAAACTCTCAAAAATCAAAGACTCAACTGGTCGACTCCAATCACGAAGTCCAGGCACTGCTGTCCGATTATGCTGCTGGGCTCGGCAAATGCTTCGAAAATGATGGAGGGTGTTCCACCTCGGATGAGGGGGATGGTGGTGTAGTAGGGGCTGCTGTAATCAGGGAGCTCGTAGTAATAGAGCCACTTAATACTGGTGGCGAGGTTCCCGGCAATCTTCAGCGAGGTATCATCATCCATGGGGACGAATACGTAGGGCTTATTAAATGATTTCCCGTTGGAAGCATGGACGTCTACGGCCAGACTAAAGTTTTCCTGGTTAATATCAGGCACTGCGTACTCATAAGACAGGTTCTGACCGTTCAGCCTACCTTCATCAAATTCATAGGTGTCCTGGGTGACTTTGATGTAGTAGAGATAGTAACAATATTTGAAGGAGTTTGATTTTTCCTTCACAGCCGCCCCTATAGCTTTATGGGCCCGAAATTCCCGGGGGTGCTGTCCCAGGATGTAAGCTACCTTCACCGGGGAGTTGGTATTTCCGTAGGGCCCTTCTTTGGTGACCGTACCCCCGGAGTTGTTTCCCAGAACTTTCTGGGTGACCGCAACCCTTGTCGAAGATTCTTGGCGAGGATTGACCATATGGGGGGACCATGCTACGAGGAGCATGGAAAAAATGATTAAAACCGTTAAAATCGACCAGCTAAACTTTAAACCCGTGAACTTATTAATTATGGACTTAAAGTCTGAATTGAGAAATTTTGGTATCGAAGGCTTATTATAAGATAATTTTGGTTTATTCTCCTTTTTACTCAATGATTTTGGTTTGTTAGATTTATCAGTATTTGATTTTTCTTTATAACCCTCTAATTTCTTTTTCAACCCTACCGCTCCAATAAAAGACCATACGATGTTATGTTGGGAGAATTTATGATACATCCTCCATTAACGACCTAATCGTTAACTTCTAGACCTTTTTCTTTTAAATATTCCTTAACTTTTCGGACACTAAAGGTACGGTAGTGAAAAACGGAAGCGGCCAGCAGTATGGCTGCGCCACCCTTTTCAATGGCATCGTAGAAATGTGATAGTTTTCCTGCACCACCCGATGCGATAACTGGTAAATTAACAGCATCGACGATAGCTCGAGTGTATTCCAGGTCGTAACCGTCCTGGGTTCCGTCACCATCCATACTGGTGGGTAGGATCACTCCGGTTCCCAGTTTTTCACACTCCTTGGCCCATTCCACGGCATCTATACCCACTGGTTTGGTCCCGCCGGTCACCACCACTTCAAATCCAGAGGGCATCTCCGGGTTCCGGCAGCCATCAATGGCCACGGTTATGCGCTCCGAGCCAAACTTTTCAGCTGCTTTTTTTATTAGCTCGGGATTTTTCACAGCGGCACTGTTCATGGACACCTTGTCCGCCCCAGCTTGGAGGGTTAGTTCTATGTCTTCCAGGGTGGAAATTCCACCGCCCACGGTCAAGGGAATATCAATGACTGAAGATACATTTCTAACCCATTCAAGTCTAGTTCCACGGTTTTCGAGAGTTGCCGCTATGTCCAGCATGGCCAGCTCATCCGCACCCTCTTTTTGATATAAAGCGGCGCTTTCTACCGGGTCACCGGCGTCTTTTAAGTCCACAAAGTGAACTCCCTTTACTACACGGCCATCTTTCATGTCCAGGCACGGCATGATCTTCACAGTTTTCATGATTACAACTCCTAAACAATATTATCTTGATCCTAATATCAGTAACCATATCCTAATATCAGGAGAGGACATAATCAGTTTGTAAATTCATTCCTTAACTAATGCGACAACCGGAGAAAGACCATGCTCAACGCAGAAACATTCATCACTTCCCAGGAGGGGATCGGAGGCCGAATAAGGACTAATTATGATGATTTCTACGTGGAAGAGATACTAGAAAACCAGCCCAGTGGTGAAGGACCCAACACCTGGCTATTTATAGATAAAATCGGCCGAAACACCCTGGACGTGGTATTGGACATAGCTCGGGAGCTTAAAATAAACCGTAAAAGAATGGGATTTGCTGGTATGAAGGATAAAGCCGCCCACACTCGCCAATGGATCTGCGTGAGTAACACCACTCCGGAGGAACTATTTAGCCTGGAAGAAAAGCTCTACGGAGTAAAAATTCTGGAAATTAAGGCTAATCAGAAGAAGCTAAGGATAGGGCAACTGGTGGGCAACAAGTTTCGGTTACTCATTCGCAAGACGGAGGATCCTGCAGAAAACGCCGTGACCGCCGCGGAAATGCTAGAAATACTCAAGAAAAGGGGAGTACCCAACTACTACGGTTGGCAGAGGTTCGGTAAAAACCGCCCCAACACCCACCGTGTTGGAGAAGCACTGATACGGAACGATTTAAAGGGTGCCGTTGACTCTTATATCGGTAACCCCTATCCTGATGAAGCAGACCACATTAAAGCCGCCCGTACTTTATATGACCAGGGAGAATGGGAGGAAGCCTACCAGAGCATGCCTGCCGGGATGCGCTACGAGAAGATGATGCTCCGTGTCCTTCTAAAGGAAAAGAAGAAAAAAGAGGAATTGGATGATAAATCTTATATCCTATCTCTGCACAGCCTTCCCAAACCACTCAGTCGCATGTTTGTCCACGCCTATCAATCCTACCTCTTTAACTGGGTAGTGAGTGAGCGGACCAAGCTGGGCCTAGACCAGTACGTGGGAGGGGATATCATCATCGACAATGAGGAGCACTTAGTCCATGAAATTGGTGATGATGTTAACGAGAAGATAAAAAACTTTGAGGTACACCCTACCGCACCCCTCTACGGGACCAAGGTGCCCCTGGCCAGTGAAAAAGTGGGAGAAATAGAAGAAAGGACATTAAAGGAATACAATTTGAAAAGAGAGGATTTTGAGGTACCATTAATGCCCAAGTTAGGTAGCCATGGGCTGAGAAGGGCTATACGCTTTAAAATATGGGGGGTGTCTTCTGAAGTTACTCCAGAGGGCGTACTTGTTGGTTTTTCTATTCCTAAGGGGTGTTATGCCACTGCCGTATTGCGGGAGATTATGAAGGTGAATGTGTATTGAAAATAAATAATTGAAGCTGTTTAAATCTTAAAACGCTTCTTCAACTCTTCGGCAGCTATATTCTCCAATCCTTTCTTTTTTTTCTTCTTGGAGTGGCCTTTTTTCTTCTTTGTCTCCTTATCCAGGACCTTTTTGCCTTCTTTAAAAACCATTCTTTCCAAACCCATATTTAACTCCACTTTTCAATCAATCATTCCGTAGTGTATTTTTCCGGGTCGTCTTCAAAGGATTTTTTACAACCTGGGGCGCAAAAGTAGTACTTCTTACCCTTATATTCGCTGACCCATTTGGCGTTTTTCTCATCTACTTCCATTTTGCATATTGGATCCACGGCCATCTAATCACCGATATTACTATATGAACTCATAACATCTTATTCTTTTCTTCCAGCAGTTCCAACCTCTTGGCCGAAGGCACATAACCCTTGAGTAATAGTGAAAGAGTTACGATAGTCACCGAACTCAAGGCCATGGCCAGCCCAGCGTATTCTGGCCTAAATGTAATACCAAAGGGGGGATATAATAGTCCGGCAGCTACGGGTATGAGGATAACGTTGTAGGCAAAGGCCCAGAAGAGGTTTAGCTTTATGCGACCCATTACCTTGCGGCTGAGCTGCACCCCGGCCACGGCGTCCAGTAGATTGTCCTTGATTAGCACGATTTCTCCACTTTCAATGGCCACATCTGTCCCGCTCCCTATGGCTATCCCAACATCAGCCTGGGCCAGGGCCGGGGCATCGTTTATTCCGTCACCAACAAATGCCACTTTTTCGCCCTCATCTTGGAGCCTTTTAACTTCAGCAGCTTTATCAGGGGGTAGAACTTCGGCTAAGACCTTTTCAATCCCGACCTGCCGGGCTATAGTGCGGGCCGTCTGCTGGTTGTCCCCGGTGATCATGGCGACTTTGATTCCCATCTTCTTCAACTCAGCTATGGCCGGGGAGGCACTGTCCTTTAAGGTGTCGGCCACCCCAATTATGCCCGAAAACATGTTATTCACCGCTACTAAAACCGCAGTTTTACCATCTGCTTCCACTTTAGAAATTTTTTCTTCATCCAGATCTGATATTTCTACTTCATAGGATTGAAAGAGTCTACGGGTCCCTATTAGCACTTTTTTACCCTTAATAATAGCTGAAACACCCTTACCACGGTATGTATCAAATTTTTCACTATCTTCTAATGCCATGTCATTATCCATGGCCTTAAATACAATAGCCTTTCCTAGGGGGTGCTGAGAATTCTTTTCTACACTTGCAGCAAGTATTAACAGAGTTTTATCATTTAATTCTGTTCCTATGATGTCCGTAACCTCTGGCTTGCCTTTAGTCAGGGTCCCGGTCTTATCAAAAAGAATAGTAGTGATCTTTTCGGACGTCTCCAGTGCATCACCTTCTTTTACCAGAATACCAAGCTCAGCACCCCTTCCAATCCCGACCGTGACTGCTGTGGGAGTGGCCAGACCCAAAGCACAGGGACAGGCCACCACCAGGATGGATATGAGCACCGTCAGCCCAAAGAGCAGGGTACTGCCCAGGAGGAAGTACCACACCATAAATGAAACCATGGCAATCGTCAGGATAGTGGGGATAAAGTAGCTCACCGCCAAGTCTGCTATCCGCTGTACCGGAGGCTTGGAACCCTGGGCAGATTCCACCAACTTAATAATTTGGGCCAACACCGTGTCTTTACCAATTTTATCGGCTCGTAACTTCAAAACACCGTTCTGGTTGATGGTCCCTCCTACCACACTTTTTCCAGGACTCATGAGTACTGGTATTGGTTCTCCAGTTATCATGGATTCGTCCACGTAGCTTTCCCCGTCTAGAACCTCTCCATCCACCGGTATCCTCTCGCCGGGTTTTACAACCACGTGGTCACCCACCTGCACCTCTTCCACTGCTACTTCCACTTCACTACCGCCCCGGATTATTAGGGCAGTTTTGGCCTGCATTCCCACCAGAGATTTAATAGCAGTCGAAGTACGACCTTTTGCTCGTGCTTCTAACCAACGGCCCAACATCAGAAAACCAGCCAACATCAACGCGGTCTCGTAGAACATGAACTCCGGGGTGAGGACGATGTTAAAGGTGCCCAAAACACTGGAAGCAAAGGCTACCCCAATACCTAAAGAGTACATCACATCCATGTTCAAGGCCTTATTGAGTAAAGAACGGTAAGCAGCACCGAAAATAGGATAACTCACGTAGATAAAAGGTAAAATGGTGACGACCAGCATGAAATAGGCCATATTGAAAGGCAACATCACTCCCGCATACATTAAAACCATTAAGGGGATGGAAACCCCAAAAGCTACAAAAAAACGGTTTCTTTTTTCTTTAAGATTCTTTTGTATCGCTTTTTCTTCCCGGGTCGCGTCCAGTTCTCCTTCCACGCCCAAATATTCGTAACCCAGATCTTCAATGGCATCTCTCATTTCAGATACACTGGTCATCAAGGAGTTGTAGGTCACGTAAGCTTTTTCAGCGGCCAAATTAACGGTAACTTCACTGACTCCCTCAATTTTTTCGAGGACGTCCTCGATGGCCTGGACACACATGGCGCAGGTCATTCCCCCAATTTTTATTGTTAATTTTTCGTTAACAACACCGTACCCTGCGTCCTGGACTTTTTCTTCTAACTGGTCCAGTTGGAGCTTTCC
>JAUYBK010000231.1 GCA_030693105.1 Methanobacteriaceae archaeon
TAAAAATATCATATTATCCGGGGGATAATTTTTTCCTAGGTTCCGGGATATTTTTGTTACTTGGGGGTTAATAGACATGAAAGAGGGGGTTAAGAGTGAAGTCCATCCGGGACAGTGTACACGGGGATCTTCAAATTGAGGAGTTTGAAGTTCTCTTAAGCGACACTCCAGAAATACAAAGACTTAGACGGATTAAACAGTTAGGTTTTACCTATTTAGTTTATCCCGGAGCCAATCACAGTCGTTTTGAGCACTCCATTGGTACGATGTACCTGGCTGGTCGGCTGGCTGATAATCTGGAACTGGAACCAGAGGTAAGAACTCTCCTTAGAATTTGTGCCCTACTGCACGATGCCGGACACGGACCTTTCTCCCACGTTTCTGAGGACGTGTTAGATGCTCCCCACGAAAAACTCACCTCCCGGCTAATTAAGGAATCTTCCCTGGGAGATATTCTCTCTGAAAAATACAATATCAAAAAAGTAATTAGGATCATCCGAGGAGAAGGTCCCCTGGGACAGGTTATCTCTGGAGAGCTGGACGTGGACCGCATGGACTACCTACTCCGGGACTCCTACTATACGGGTGTGGCCTACGGCATCATCGACGTGGAGAGGCTTATAAACAACATGCACTTAGAAAAAGAACATCTCACCCTTAAACGTAAAGGAGTGCAAGCGGCTGAAGCCATGCTCCTGGCCCGTTACTTCATGTATCCCAGCGTGTACCAGCACCACACCACCCGGATCGTCAACGCCATGTTTCGGCGCTGTTTGCGGCGGATGCTGGAGCAAGATGTTATAAGTTCCCACGAGATATACCGTTACGATGACGCGGACATCATCTGTGCCGCTCGCTCCCAGACGGGCTACATACAAAATATTATCCGTCGTCTGGACAACCGCCAACTCTTCAAAAGGGTTTACGCCCTTAAACTGGACGAGCTTGAAAATCCCATGGCCGTATTCCATATGGATTACAAAGACACCACCCAATCAGAGCAGGAAATGGTGGAGGATCTGGGTATCGAAAAAGATTTTCTCTTAATTGACCTACCGGAATACCCGGCCTTCAACGAAGTCAGCACTCCCGTATCAGTTTTCGGTTCCACTAAAAGCTTGGGAGAAGTTTCCAACCTGGTAGTGGGACTGGATAGTGCCCGTTTCAACCACGCGGATTTGTCGATTTATGTGCCCGAAAAATATGCGGAAAAGGTCCAGGGTTTTCCATTTCGGGACTATCTGAATATTCCTGAATAGAAAAAAAATATATTTCTTTAATTAAAAAAATAGAAACATTCTTTCAAAAAAAAAAATGATGGTGATTATATGATAGTGGTGGCAATTACTGGTGCCAGCGGTGTGATCTACGGGGTCCGGCTGCTGGAGGCACTTAAAGAAGCTGGAAAGAAAACCGCTCTTTTGGTTACAGACCCGGCCCGGATAATCATTGACTACGAGCTTGACATTAATAGGAATGATTTGGAAGAACTTTGTTATCGTATCTACGACTCCCAGGACCTTACTGCTGCTATAAACAGTGGTTCGTGTCGTTTCGAGTCCATGGTAATTGTACCTTCCACCATGAAAACTTTAGCCGCCATCAGCCAGGGATACGCCAGTAATGCCGTGACCCGTGCGGCTGACGTGGCCCTTAAAGAGGGAAGAAAACTAATAATCGTGCCCCGGGAGACGCCTTTACGTCCGGTCCACTTGGAGAACATGTTAAAACTATCTAAAGAGGGCGCGGTGATCCTGCCGGCCATGCCGGCTTTCTACCACCAGCCCGATAACATGGAAGATCTGGTGGAATTTATAGTAGGCAAAATCCTGGATGTTCTCTCCATTGACCACCACCTCTACCGCCGCTGGAAGGAAGAAAGGCCATGATCCCGGATGATGAGTTTTATAAGATTAAAGGCGTTCCCGGCCCCACCAAAGAAGAAATACGCTGTCTGGTAATGTGCAAGGCCCGGGTATCCTCCAATGATGTAGTCTTAGACGTGGGCTGCGGTACCGGTGGTCTCACCGTGGAACTATCCCGAAAAGTTAAAAAGGTCTACGCCGTTGACAAAAATCCACAGGCCGTGGAAGTTACCCTTAAAAATCTTAAAACCCACAACCCCTCCGGAGACGTGGAACTTTTCGAAAACGATGCTTTAACTATCATGGATGATATACCCACTTTTGACGTTTTAATTGTGGGAGGGAGCAGTGGCGATCTGGTCCCTATAATTAAAAAAGGTTACGAGATGTTAAAAGCAGGGGGTAGGATAATTGTTACTGCCATACTGCTTGAAACACGTACCAGTACAGTTTTGACCCTTAAAGAACTGGGGTTAAATCCAGAAATAGTGGAAGTTTTCATAGCACGAGGCAAAGTTTTAGACCGAGGTACCATGATGAAGGGGAGCAACCCGGTGGCCATAATAACCGGGTGTAAAAGTATATAACTGGTTGTAAACCAGGTTCAATTTCAGGATAAAAATAGTTTAATTCCAAGGTAGCAGTTGAGTTAGTTAATCATTTTAATTTAACAAAGTCATTACCGGTGAATTCTAATGGATATACTAAAAAAAATGAGCTGGAGATTTAAACTGGGAACTTTCCTGGTTCTTTTATCGATAATTTTATACATTATCCACTTTTTAATCTTCAGAGAACCAGAAACAGAACTTTTCTACATAGGCATCGACCTGGCATTTCTCCCATTAGAAATTCTCCTGGTGGTACTGGTTATAGAAACTGCCATAGGGGAGCGTGAAAAGAGTGCAATGCTGGAAAAGCTTAACATGGTGATTGGGGCCTTTTTCAGTGAGGTGGGAACTGATCTTTTATCTCGAATAACTTTGTTCGACCCCGAAACCACTAAAATCCGTAATGCTTTGATTATTAATGATAATTGGACCAGTGAAGATTATAATAATGCCCGAAAACAGATTGAAAATTACGATTACACCCTGACTATAAGCGGAGATGACGTGGCATCGCTGGAGTTTCTGAAGAGTAATAAGGAGTTTTTAGTGCAAAACAGGAACTTTCTTCTGACCCTTCTGGAGAATCCTAACCTCCTGGAACATGAAACATTCACGGATCTTTTGTGGGCGGTATTTCACCTTACCGAAGAGTTTGAAAACAGGTCAGATTTAATGAAATTATCAAAATCAGACTATAAACATTTAGCTGGCGATACTCAACGAGTTTATGCCTTATTGATTTATGAATGGCTCCAGTATATGGAGCACTTGATGAATAATTATCCTTATCTCTTTTCATTGGCCATAAGGACCAATCCATTTGACCCGGAAGCCCGGGTAGAGTTTAAAGACTAGTTTTATGGGAAAGGGTGTTGCGGGAAAAATCCCTAATGTTCTCTTTTAGTGAATTATATCTCATATTTAGTAACCTTTTTAAGGGTGGGCGTTGATATTATTAAAAAACTTAACGTGGTTGATGGAATGGAGAGCTTAACTCCTGAACAGTATCGACGAATGGTAAAAAAGGTAATAGATTTCAAACAGTCCAATGGCGAACTCCCTGAATATGCAATGGTAGACGGCTGTCGCATAAAAAAAAGGGACTACATCGACATGATCGAAACCGTTAACAAGTTCTTCTTGGAAATGGGAAGAAATCCAGGTTCAGTAGAAATTGGATCCGGATAAGATTCGTGTGGTGGGTCAGGAAAAGTTATATTAAATTAATACTTGTTCCTGATAAAGTATAAACCTCAAACTGTTTTAATATAAAACTTACTTCTATTTTGCTTTATCTTGTGTAATCTTTTTGCATTAATTTTAAATCACAAAAATCGATTAAAAAATGGAAATTAGAAATATCTACCAAAAATATTCTTTTTATTATTTCATCATAATTTCTTCCTATTTTTTTAAAGTTATTCCAGGTCACCGGGACGGTTTAGATTCATGAAAACTTCAGCGTCCATAAATTCAGCATCCACATAGAGAACATTTAATTTTTTTAAAAGTGATTTAACATCCCGCACCTTTGATTTTAAAAGCGTCTCTAGGACAGGCAGTGCTTGATCTTTACAGTAGATGGCGTGTAATGGCTCCACCCTACCATCGGGCCAGCGAGGTACCAGTGCCCCCTGGTCACCTAGATCAAATTTAAGCATGTTCTCTATAAAAGCAGATTTAATCCGGGGAGAGTCGCAGGGAACTACCAGGGCACAGTTAGACTTTAAAGTGGAAAGCCCGGTTAATATACCAACCAAAGGGCCCTGATCCTTTTTTAGATCTAAACAGACCCTTAACTCACCCTCAAAAGAAGATTTTTCTTTAAAAAAATTTAATAGCAGAGAATAGGATTCTAACTGCTTTTGATCCCTCAGCACCAGGATGATCTCATCAACCGAAGGATAGACCGCTTCCAGGGTGTGGAGTAACAGGGGTTTATCTTCATAAATTAGAATACCCTTATCCTGACCCATCCGCCTTCCCCGGCCACCGCAGAGGATTATGCAGGACTTCATAAAAGTAAAGAATTGATCCCACTACATCAGTCGGGTGGTGGGATAGTTGGGGCTTTCGTTGGTAATGAGCATGTCGTGGGGGTGGCTCTCGGTGATACCACTGGAAGTTATGCGCACCAGGGTGGTGTCGTTCTGCATAGCATTAATGTTCTGGGCACCACAATAACCCATGGAGGCCTTCAATCCACCGATAAGTTGGAATAGAACTTCACTGGCATAACCTTTGAAGGGTGTAACTCCCTCCACGCCTTCAGGTACCAATTTGGCGTGCTTCATGGGCCCTTTAACTTCCTGGAAGTAACGATCGGTTCCGGCACCAATACCTCCGGTCATGGCTCCTAAACTACCCATTCCACGGTACTGTTTAAACTTACGTCCATTCATAATAACCACTTCACCCGGGGCTTCGTGGGTACCAGCCAGGAGGTTACCCAGCATTACACAGTCGGCTCCCACAGCTATGGCTTTGGCTACATCTCCCGAGTATCTTAAACCTCCATCCCCAATTACGGGGATTTCATAGTCCTGAGCAGCATCAGCTGCTTTGCTAATTGCAGTTAGTTGCGGTACTCCTACTCCAGCTATTATACGGGTGGTGCAGATGGATCCGCCACCTATACCTACTTTTAGTCCGTCTACTTCCCGGGCCAGTAAATCTTCGGCGGCCTTTTTAGTGGCTATGTTTCCTACAATGAGGTCCGCTTCAATGTTGTCTTTTAATTCTCCCACAAACTGCACCACGTTGAGATTGTGGGCATGGGCACAGTCCACAGCGATGACATCTACTCCAGCATCGTCCAGGGCCATGGCCCGTTCCAGGTCGAAGGGTCCGGCAGCAGCACCCACCAGGAAACGTCCGTTAGAATCGCGTGAAGCGTAAGGATATTTTTTTCTTTCTATAATATCACGGATGGTAACAATACCTACAATGTTATCTCCGTCCACCACGGGTAGACGTTCCACTTTGTTCTCGTAAGCAATATCCAGGGCTTCCTCAGGGGTGGTTGATTCGCTGATGGTTACCACCTCTTCAGTCATGATTTCTCGGACCATGAGTTTATCTTTTGAGTTTAAAAGAGGAATTATATCTCTACGACTGATAATACCCACAATTTTACCCTTTTTTACTACAGGAAGTCCGCTAACATCTTCCTCATCCATTATCTGGATACTTTCCAATACCGAAGAATCAGGACTGATGGTGATAACGTCACGGATGGTCAAATCCGAAGAACGTTTAACCTTTTTAACCTCATCCACCTGTTCTTTAATGTTCATGTTACGGTGTATGACTCCCATACCACCCTCTTGGGCCAAGGCTATAGCCATCTCCGCCTCAGTAACCGTGTCCATGGCCGAGCTGATAATGGGAATGTTAAGTTCAAGGTTTCGGGAGACCCTGCTTTTAGTTACCACGTCTTTGGGCTCCACTGATGATGCAGCAGGAACCAGCAGGAAATCGTCGAATGTGTAGCCTTCCGGAGCATTTTTCAATTTTTTTGAGAACATAACATAACACCTCACCATTAACGTATTTGGATTTAGAAACCCTTAACTCCAGTTAAGGCCCCCGATTTAGAAGTTTTACACCAAAGGTATTAGCTAATTTTAATGAGATTATTTTAAACCCTGGTAGACCTACTTTATATCAAATCTTACACCCGTAAGATCTTATCTTTGTAATATACTTTAGAACTCACTGACCTATAAATCACTGACCATGCTTTTCAGCCGGGACACAGCACGGTGGTTTATAGTTCCCTGGTTACGGTCCCCTCCCGTGCAAGCAGCTCCTCGAATTCCAACTACATCACATCCCAGATGGTGGAGAAGTTCCAGTTGGTCTTCCTGTACCGAACCGGCCAGAGCAGATTTTAATCCGTAGCTGTGAATCTCATCAGTGAATTGGGTGATCTTTCTTTCGTCCATGAAGTCAAAAAGTGTTTTACCGTCTTTTACAGCAGTGTCGACCATAGCCAGGTCCGCAGCAGCTTCGTGAGCTACCCGTGGTATTTCCAGAGGGTCCACTGCACCCACCCGGTGAGCGTCGGCATAACCGGAAGCCACTACCAGAGCTTCGTCCCGGATATCACGAACGGCCTTTACCACTCCTTCCATAACTTCCAGTGCTTCTTGATAGTTTTTAGTACCGTACAGGCCAACTTTAACGTAGTCGGCCCCAGATACCACTGCACCAGCTGCTGCCAGGGCCACCGTACCCGGTTTGTAGGGCACATCGCCCAGAGTAGCGCTGACTTGCATGTCCTTGGGAGTTATTTCCCTTATACTGCGAATAACCCAGGGAAAATTAGCCCCCAGGGACCCTTCTTTGGGGTTTTTAACATCAATAATATCTGCGCCACCATTGATGGCTTCTCGTGCCTCTTGAGTATTAATGGGACTGATTAAGAGAAGCAAATCATATTCCTCCTATTATAAACAAGGTTAAAACTTTACTAGATATATTAGATTACAAAGTGAATAATCTTACCCTAATATTGGAGAACTGGCATATATAGATGTTACTCCTATCCCGTCACTCATTTTTTACATGAATAATCTGGTTTAAAATGTTATAGGAAAGATTTGCAGATTAAATCTCCTTATAATATTTTTAATAAAAATCATCAAGACTGCTTTGTTTTCTTCCCAATCTCGCGGAGTATAATTCCAAAGCCCGCTTTAGTTTTTTCTCACCATCCCTTATTTCCTGCCAGTTGCTACTTTTTAGGGCTTTGGAAACTCCCTGCTGGGTCATTACCAGGTTCCTAGCGGCCTGAGTCTGATTACCGGTTTTAACATACTCACTAATAATTCGCCGTTTTTTAGGCGATAGTCCCTGTTTAAGAAGCTGTATGGAGTTCATCAGGCCGGATAGTGCCAGGTCAGTTTCTTCGCGGTCGACAGACATCTCAAATAAGAGGTCCTCAAGTTTTAGTTGTGCCATCATCGGCCCGGCTTTATCCCGGGCCGGCCCTTGGAGGTTGTTGATATCATCTATGTTTTCCAGATAATCATGGACCAGGACTAAATGCATCTTCTGAGGGTATATTCCCTTTAAGATCGTGTCTATAATGTCATAAACCCGAGATATATTTAACAAAATAGCCCTTATCTCTTTATGATCTGCTAGAAGTGTAATATCAGTGTGCAAGTGTTTTTGGTATCTTGAGTTGACTAACCGACAAACAACATCTAAACGAGATGTATAATCCTCCCATCTACCAGTTGTAGGGGTTTTACCGAGAAGAAAGTAGAGCTTTTGTTTCATTGAATATAATATATAAGTTCTCTTTTACAACATTATTGGTTGTAAATAAATACAACCATTATGGTTGTTCAATATATTACAATTACATAAGTTGTTTATTATAAGTTAAGTAAAAATTCCAATTAAGACCATAGCACTGGTGAAATATATGGTTAATGTGGCAATGTCACTAACAATGGTTGCTAAAGGACCAGTAGCCACCGCTGGATCAAAATCAAGTTTTTTAAAGAGTAAAGGAGCAATGGTAGCAATTGCCACCGAAGCAATGATACTCACAAACATTGAAAACCCAATCACTAAACTTAAAATAGGTTGTGTCCACCCAATTAATGATGTTAAACCGGATAAACTTCCAGAAACCAGCCCTATAACCGTTGCAACTTTTACTTCTCTCAGAAAGTAGGATTTCATAGATAATTTAGGGTCCAAAGCCATTCCCCTAATTAGGAGAGCTTCCGACTGGGTCCCGGCCGCATCACTCATATAAACCATAACTGGTATGAAAAAGGCCAGCACAATATAGTCGGATAGTAGTTTTTCGAAATTTCCAATAAGGCCCGCAGCCATGGTACCCCCCAACACGCCCACAATTAACCAAGGCAACCGGGAACGGATCATAACCCCGGTACTGGAAGTTATAGTAGTATATTCTTCACCCATTTTGTGGAAGATACCCCCAAAATTAAATACATCACTTTGTACCTCATGGTTGAAAATGCGCAGAATGTTATCGTAGGGCACCACACCCATAAAAATACCATTATCATCCACCACCGGCACGGATTTAATTCCGTGGGATAATGCCAGATACACTACCCTTTCCTGATCCATAGAAGGATTAGCCACCACCAGTTGCTGCTTCATAACCTCCCCTAAAATTACGTCATCCGGCAGGTAACTTAGTATCTCTTTAATAGAAAGTACTCCCTTTAAGATTCCTTCTTCATTAACCACATATATGTAGTCAATATTTCCCAATTGACAAGCCTCGGCTGATAAAACACTTTTAATATGTCCAATAGTATCGCCAGGAAGAGCTCGGGGTATAGTGGTGATCATCTTATCCTGAGCAGTGCCAGATAAATAAACAGCACGATCTGATAACTTAGAAGCCTTATGCATGCTTAAAATATGCTCTACATCACTAATATAATTTACAGGAATGTCCAAAGAATTTATCATAAGTTGACTGATTTTACGTTTATCAAGCCCCCCACCTATCAAATAAACAACAGAGCCACTAATAAAGCCATTGAGTTTCTAAAGTAATCATTAGCCGAACCCAGGCCCATATGAAATGTCTACCAGCCAATTAAAACAAATATATTTGTTTTCCGGTTTTTGACTCTAATTGACGACCAATAAAAAGGATGATCATTACCAGTAACCGTAACAGGGCCCTGCCAGAGAGTTAACTGGATCGGGTACTCATGAAAGTAGGTTCCATAACATCCTAGGACGAGTGGTTTTAGGGTACGATATTTATAATAGTATCTTAGTCGATAATACCAGAAAAAGGCATTTGACCGTATAACAATTTAAAAAAAGACCTTCTGATTTAGTATGCCCATGCTATACCGTGAAATCACCCGAAACGATTTAGAAGAGGTAACCGAACTGTATCTTAAACTGGCCCAGCATGTTAAAACAGCCAGCCAAGATCCTTACTTTGATCTTCAAGATCGACCACGAACGGAGATGATGTCTTCTTTAGAAGCAGATTTAAAAAATCCAGAAAAAGTTACTTACGTGGCTGTTCCCGAGAAATCTACGGATAAAATTGCAGGCTTCATATCGGGAGAGATTATTAATTGTTATCTACCCCTATCGAAAGTTAACAAGGTTGGTTACATTGAAAATGCCTATTCACTGGCTGAATATCGGAAAGTAGGCATTATGAAGTCTTTGGAAGAATGTATAAACCGGTTCTTTAAAGCTAAAGGAGTTTCATTTGTGGAACTCCACGTCATGCTAAAAAACCAGATAGCCCGGGATTTCTGGGAAAGCAGAGGATATAAAACATTTAGGGTGCACATGAGAAAGAAAATATGAAAAAAAGGTTAACCAACCATAATACCATTAAACGCGTCTCCCCAAAAAGTTAGTTTTAACCCGTCTTACGAACCTAGGACTAACAATGTGAAAAGGTCTTACTGAACAATTAGATTTGCTATCAAAATTTCAAAAACTAAGGAATCCTATTTAAGATAAACATCGCCCTCTAATTTTTCTATAATTTGATTAGTTTTGAAGCTGCCATATCCTACTTATCTTTCTCCCAATACCTCATTTCTCTTTTTTTACTTAAAAAAAAAAGTGAGTCTATTCCATGATTAATTTTTTCTAGATTTTTTGGGGGGGATCTTATTTAATAAGGGTTATATTTATATTTAAGGTGTTAATATATTTTATTAAGTGATTTGTAGTTTTTTGGTGGTGTTTTTAATGGTTTT
>JAUYBK010000184.1 GCA_030693105.1 Methanobacteriaceae archaeon
CGGCCTGCTGCCTGGGCTGCTTCCAACACATCATCCACCGGCAAACCCATTTCCATCATGGTTCTCAAGGCAGGTCCATGCGGTCTGAGAAGTGCTCCTGCAAATTCATCGTGGGAGTTCCGGCAAAAAGCTTTTAAATGAGCAATCAGGGGATCGAAGTTATCCATCTCCCAGAAACCACAATTTGATACCAAAACGATATGGCCTTGCTTTATTCCTTCTCTTAATGGATGTCTTAAGTGATTGTCAACAATTTCAAAGAACGGTAAGATTTCAGTCACAGTTCTGTCCATAATGGTCTTCATTGGTCCGTTGACACCATCACAGTAGACGGGAGAGGCCAGTACCAGTACATCGGCTTGGCTAATCTTAGAGTCCAACCAATTCATGTCATCATTCTGGATACATTTGCCGGGCGTTCTAGTCATGCATCCAAATTCCCCCAGACACGGATTTATATTGAGATCACTGGCATAATATAGTTCTATCTCCGCACATTCTTCTTCCATGCCTTCCAAAAAAGGATTTAATATTAGAGCGGTGTTGCTCTTATCTTTATGGGGGCTGGAGTTGATGGCCATTACTTTCATTTTTTTAACTCCAGTGTACTTTCACAGTATTCATTGCCGGCACACATCTTTTTACTAAATTGCTGGGTGTATCGGGGATTTATGGACTCTACCGCATTGGTGTTGTAGGCCTGGCAGTGTTCCGGTAACCCGGCTAATGGTGCACCTAACTCCTGGTGGGCATTTAACATAGCACAACCGGTAATCCGATCCACGATACGGTTTTCATCGGCTTCCACAACGTGACTTTCGATCTCAGGGCCCAGCAGGATTTTGCCCATAATTTCCCAGGCTTCGCTGGTTTCAATGGCATTGCCCGCTGGTAACCCCAGTGTAGCGGCAAGTTCGCCGGCCTGTTTCCCCCCTTCACGCATTATCATGCACTCCATCTGGTCTGCCGCCTCTTCACCCGCAACTTCCTGGAGGGCATGTACTTGGGCCACGGAAGCTATGTTGGAGGCCTTGGTGGCGATTTGCCATCGCACTTCGGCAGGTATATCCTCTATATCCATACCATCACCTCGTTTTTTTTAGAATTGCCATAAAATCTTGAGGGATAATCATGGTTTTTTCACATCTTGATCCTCTGGAAGGACTCGATGAGTAGATCTGACGATTAATCCACTTGCAACAGTTAAATACCGATCTGGACTTATTTTATTATGTTCAAGGAGCATTTTTTGTTCAGTGGTGGGTGTGAAGGCATTTCCAAATGCCATCCGGTTATAAATGGCAGTAGCCACCGGATCCAGATCTTTACGTATGGTCCCTTCCTTCATACCCTGCCGGTATCCTTCCGCCATCATCTGCACCATATAATTAACTTCCTGCAAGAAATCCTGAACGTTAGGATCTTCGTAGTCTTTAACCTTCATCTGATAGAGTTCGGTGATGGCCTTCCATTTCTGAGGGTTTCCCAGGAAAAATTCAATAGTTCCATCACCCATGGTCCTTACTTTCTCAGAACCAGTTACACATTTGCTAACCTTTTCCTGTAGGTATTTATTGTATTCCTGGTTAAGGCAGGCATTAACTGCAGCAAAAAGACTTCCTTTATTCTTGAAATACAGGTATACGGTTCCGGTAGCGACATCGGCTTTTTGGGCCACTTGTTCCATGGTCATACCAGCCATCCCCTTTTCAGCCACCAGCTCCTCGGCAGCGTCCAGTATGGCTTTCCTTTTTTCCTCTTTCTTACGTTGCATTCGGGAACTCATGGTTATTTACTAATATATTTAATAGTTGTACTTTTCGATGCTGGAAAATCACTGCTGAATTAAATTCACTAATGAATATTATTCATTAATAAGTATATAAAATTTTCTATTAAAAAAAATCAAAGCACACGTTACTCTATTTTAAAGTATTTAAGATAGTTACTTGCCCCAATTAATTGGAATAATGTCACCCAATACTCGTTAAGCAGATACAGGATTATTTGCCAAAATATCAAGCTCCAACCTCATATCATAAGAAAAATAGGACACTAATACCATTCCTATGGATCAGGAAAATTTATTAGTTAAGTAAAATATAATAACCAGCGGTTACAATGAACAAAGTTGCTTTATCCGTGCTGATACTGTGGTCGGTAATTGGCGTTAGCTTAGCTGCCATGTACGTTCCTGCATCACCAGGATTTCAAAAATCTTTGATGAACCAACAAAACTCCGTAGACATGCTAAATAATCCTGGAGATCAAACCGATTTATCATCACCGTCTTTTCTACCATTTGTTCCATCACCACCCGTACAACTGGGACTTAATTTTAATACTCTTAACCAAAATGCCATAAAAACACCCCCCCCGGCTGATTCTGGAAACCCAAAAGCCCCTACTATAACAGATAATGCCCCTGGAAACTCCAATCCCAGAACAGGCAACTCTGGAAACAAATATCTGGTGGATAAATTTAGTTTAAACCGTACCAGTTTCACAGCTGAAATAACCAACCAGAAAAATAATGTCAATGGAGACGGGTTCTTTGAGATTACCACTAACCCCGCAGCGAACCAAAAAAATGTTTTACAGAATGGAACTTTCTCCCATTCAATGGGAACGTTTAATATTGCAGCTAATCTGAGCTTTGAACCAGTTAATGACACTAAATACTACATCCAAGTTTATACCAACAACCCCAAGCACGATAATAGGGTATCCAAGGATGATTATGTATTTATCATCTAATTTTGTAAACTTCTTCATTAGGATCTCTAGCAGCACCTATCTATATTTTGAAGGAATTGTTGTTTCTTTATCCTTAGATGAGGATTAAATATTTCTTTTAAGGCGATTTATGTAGATCTTTGCCCAGAGATAGGCTACTGCACAGCCCAGTCCTTCTCCGATGACTATTCCCCACCAGACACTAGGGGATCTGAGACTTAGTGCAAAGGCCAATATAGTAGGCAAAAAGGATATTCAAAATTATTGGGCAAATAAACGCTTCGCCTATAAAAATTTTCACAGGCAAACAGTCCATAAAAAGCTACTGATTCTGAATTACCCTATGTTGATGAAATGATTAGTTGCTTTTTGCATAAAGGCTTGTTAACCTATTATAGGGCTCCTGATAATCTAGCCACAACTAATTTGGGATTTAATGTATCCCAAAAAGTGAGAGAAAGAGAATTAGCCGCGAAGTATCCCGGAATGCGAATTATAAGGAGATAATATAGAAAAATAAAATGATAAATAACACCGGACAGGGATTTGAACCCTGGAGGAGCAAAACTCCACGGGATCTCAAAATACCAATTTAGTAAATGATCGGTTTTTTAAACAAATCAGAAATTAGAACATGAATAATAGAACTTGTAATAACTATAATGGTACTTAACATCAGGCTTAACTCATAGGTTAGGCTGCTTCTATGGTCAGGTTTACTTCTGAAGCGGTTGAAAAAAGAAGTAAAAACAATACCATATGTATTTCCAATCATAATTGTACGGATCGAACCAAGGATGCCTTTGGCTTGGGACATGCCATAAATTTCTACAATACGCTGCCAAGATTCCATGGTAGGGTTTCCCCGGGTATCTGCATAATGTTGTGCAAACATGACTGCTGCTACTTCATAGGCAGGGGTGTTATCTGTAATTCCTGAAAGCATATTCTGGATTTCTCCACTCGTCATCCCACTCTCAAGAGCCTTTTTGGTGTGAGCATAGGAACATATGGCACAATCATTCACTTCAGTTACCGCCAACATGATCCTTTCAATGAATTTAGAGCTTAGTTCATTGTTCTTTTTAGCCTTAAACATATGCCTCATGGTTCTTATCCCATTATAGAAAATCCAGTAAGATTCCCTAACAGAGTAAAGTTTTTTGCCAATTTCCATTTCCCACAGCTCTTAAATATTTATTAAATTTTTGGAAAGGTTTTTTATCCTATTTCCGCCATTTGAATTGATTCAAATGATTGATTTAAAAAAACAGTTAATATTTTCATGGGCAACAAATGATTAGTTCTTAATTTGTAATAAAAATATACCTTTATAATTTAAATTTAATAACGCCGGGACAGGGATTTGAACCCTGGAGGAGCAAAGCTCCACGGGATCTCAAGTCCCGCGCCTTACCTGGCTAGGCTATCCCGGCAAATTGATTAATTTTAGTTACAATAGGTTTTGATCAACTCTTTTTTAAAAGCCCTCAAAATTTTAAATTTTGGGGCGACAAAAATTCAAAGAATTTTTGAGCAGTTGGGATATGCTATCCCGGCTAAAAGAGTATATAATTATTTTTTTAAAGGCTGTTTGGTTCAGCCTTAGCTTCGAAGTTCTATTTCGATGCTAACATTGTCAGGCACGTTGACTTTCATAACCTGACGCATGGCCCGTTCATCGGCCTCAATACCCACTAATCGTTTGTGGATTCTTAATTCCCACTTTTCCCAAGTGGCTTTTCCTTCACCGTCAGGGGATTTGCGGCTGGGCACCACCAGTTTCTTGGTGGGTAGCGGTATGGGTCCGGATAAGTCCACCCCAGTCCTCTCCGCAATTCGTTTAAGCTGGTCGCATACGTAGGCGAGTTTTTCAGGGTCGGTGCCGGTTAATTTGATTCTGGCTTTGTTCATTGTCCTCCTCCATAAAAAGAAAAGGAAGGTAGAAAACTATCCCACCTTCCTATAGATTATTTATTTGGCTGGCACCAGGTCGATGCACATACCAGCAGCCACAGTTTGGCCCATGTCCCGGATTGCAAACCGGCCCATGTGGGGTATGTCTTTGATCTTCTCGATAACCATTGGTTTGGTAGGTTTGACCACCACGAAAGCAGCGTCTCCCGTCTTCAAGAAGTCAGGATTTTCTTCTTTAACCTGTCCCGTGGCGGGGTCCAGTTTCTTCTGGAGTTCCATGAAAGTACAGGCAACCTGAGCAGTGTGACAATGGAATACCGGAGTGTAACCCACGGTGATAACACCAGGGTGCTGTAGTACCACGATCTGTGCGGTGAACTCTTTAGCAACACTTGGAGGGTTTTCAGGGTGTCCTGCTACATCTCCTCTGCGTACATCGTTTTTGCCGACTCCACGAACGTTGAATCCTACGTTATCACCAGGTTCTGCTAAGTCCAGCATTTCATGGTGCATTTCGATGGATTTTACTTCTCCAGTTACACCGGCTGGTTCGAAGATGACATTTTCACCCTTCTTCATAATACCGGTTTCCACTCGGCCCACTGGCACGGTTCCCACACCAGTAATGGAGTAAACATCCTGGATAGGTACTCTTAGTGGTAGGTCGGTTTGTTTTTCTGGTGCAGTGAATTCATCTAGTGCTTTGACTAGGCTGGGTCCCTTGTACCAGGGGGTGTTTTCGGATGGTTTGGTTATGTTGTCTCCTTCGAAGGCGGAGAGTGGTATGAAGTTGATCTCGTTGGGCTTGTAAGCCACAGTTTTGATGAGGTCGGATACTTCTTCTTTGAGTTGGTTGAACTTTTCTTCACTGTAGTTAACCAGGTCCATCTTGTTTATACCAATGATGAGTTGGTTGATTCCCAAGGTCCTTGCTAGAAATGCGTGTTCCTTGGTCTGAGGCATTACACCGTCATCTATAGCTACCACCAGTACTGCGGCGTCGGCCTGGGATGCACCGGTGATCATGTTCTTAACGAAGTCACGGTGACCCGGACAGTCCACAATGGTGAACTCGTACTTGGGGGTGTCGAATCTAGCGTGGGCCAGGTCGATGGTTACCCCTCTTTCTCTTTCTTCTGTCAGTTTGTCCATGACGAATCGGAACTTGTCTTCTCCTTCAGATAGCTGTTGTTCAGCGATGGCTCCGGATTGGAGCAGAAGGTGACCGACCATGGTTGATTTACCGTGGTCTACGTGTCCGATAAACGCCAAATTCATGTGTTCTTTCTTTTTAGCCATAATTATTCCTCCAAATTATAGATTAGTTTGAAGAGCAATTTAGGGTATTTTTATATAATCCTATATTTATGTTTGATCTACACTATCCTATGTAATGGTCAGGACCGTAGGGCTCTGGGGATAGGCCTTTTCTGTTCCTGATTTCTCTTATTATAATTTTTTGAAGTTCTTTAGGTAATCTTTCAAATCCTGCGTTCTCAGTGGACCACAGACATCTTCCTTCCGCAGCAGAACGTATGTCTCCTGCGAATCCAAACATTTCCGCCACGGGAACCTTAGATTCTAAAGTGGCCATGTCGCCTTCTTGATCCATATCCACAATTTGTCCACGACGGTTCTGGATCTCACGGGTAGATGATCCCATATAGTCTTGGGGCACGTTGATAAATACCTTTTGAACGGGTTCTAAGAGGACCGGATCAGCCAGCATGATGGCACCGTAAACTGCTTTACGGATAGCTGGCAATACCTGGGCCGGGCCCCGGTGTACAGCGTCTTCGTGGATTTTAGCATCCACCAGTTTTATTTTAAGTCCCATCACCTTTTCTCGAGCGATAGGTCCGTCGTCCATGGCACTTTCAAACCCTTCCAGTAAGAGTTCCTTGATTTCGTCCAGGTACTGGATACCACGGGTACCATTGATGAAAATACTTTTTTCGTAGACTTCCCACACTTTACGGGCTTCATCTTTTTCCAGACCAGCTTCCATAAATACTGCAGCGCCTTCTTTACCCTTAACTTTACCTTCCTTAATAGTTCCTTCCTTAATGGCATGGTATACGGAGTCTTCTAATGGTGAAATTTTAAGGTAGAACCGGTTGTGTTTGTTAGGAGATTTACCTTCCACTGGACCGGCAGTACCGGCGATGGTCTCCCTGTAAACAACAATGGGCTCGGAAGTTTCGATTTCCACACCTTTCTCGTTGATACGGTAGGCAATGATCTCCAGGTGAAGCTCACCCATACCTGCCACCAGGTGCTCACCAGTTTCCTCGTTGATCTGCATCTTGACGGTGGGGTCTTCTTTACCAATTTGTCTAAAAACTTCGATGAGTTTAGGCAAGTCATTGGTGTTTTTGGCCTCCACTGCCACAGTAACCACTGGTTCAGAAATGTGTTCCAATCCTTCAAAGGCTTCGATTTTTAGGTCCATTCCACAAATGGTTTCACCAGCAACGGCGTTTCTGGCACCGGTAATAGCTACAATGTTACCAGCCGGGACTTTATCGGTGTTCACCCTTTCTGGTCCAAAATAAACACCCACTTGCTGGGTCCGGGCCTTTCCGTGGCTCCCTACGAAGAAGATTTCATTACCCTTCTCCAGGGTACCACCGTACACTCGGCCAGTTGCGATCTCACCGGCGTGCTTGTCAATACTCACGTCGGTTACCATCACGGCTAGTGGTCCTTCCGGATCGGTATTTATCATACCCTGGCCTTCTTCACTCTCAATGTCACCCTGCCAGATGTTGGGCACCCGGTATTTCTGGGCTATGTCGGGGCTGGGCAGGTGTTCTACTACCATTCCCAGCAGCACCTCAGAGAGGGGTACTTTTTCGGCCAGTTCTTTCTGTTCGTCGTTGTTACAGTAGTCCAGGATATCTTTAAAGTTGATACCGGTCTTCTGCATGATATCCACATTAATAGCCCAGTTATGGTAGGCAGAACCAAAGGCTACGCTACCGTCTTCCACACGAACCTGCCATTCTTTTTTAAGCTCCTTAGGAGCCATGTTTTTGATGAGTTTGTTGGCGTTGGCTATGACCTTGATGAACCTCTGCTGGAGTTCTTCGGGGTCCAGTTTGAGCTCGTTTATGAGCCGGTCCACCTTGTTTATGAATAGTACTGGTCGAACGTTTTCTTTTAGGGCTTGCCTCAGCACAGTTTCGGTTTGGGGCATGATACCTTCCACAGCACAAACCACAACCACGGCACCGTCCACGGCACGCATGGCACGGGTTACGTCTCCACCGAAGTCCACGTGACCCGGGGTGTCAATGAGGTTGATGAGGTATTCATCATCCTGGTACTTGTGCACCATGGACACGTT
>JAUYBK010000197.1 GCA_030693105.1 Methanobacteriaceae archaeon
CCTTGTCTATGCGTTACACACAGAAATCAGATTATGATGTTGTACTGGCCAACCCACCATTTAAGGGAAGCATAAATAAAGATGAGCTAAGTGATGATTTTTCCATAAACACTACCAAGACTGAGATTCTATTCTTAGAACTAATGTACAACATATTGACCATTGGTGGCCGTTGTGCAGTTATTGTTCCCCAGGGCGTTTTATTTGGAAACTCTAAGGCACATAAATCCATCAGACAAAAATTATTAGAAGATTGCCGCCTAGACGCAGTCATATCCATGCCATCAGGAGTATTCAAGCCCTATGCTGGAGTATCCACCGGGATTTTAATCTTTACCAAAGGGGAACCCACTGAAAATGTGTGGTTCTATGACATGGAGGCCGATGGTTATTCTTTAGATGATAAGAGGACCTTCATTGATGGTAAAGGGGACATTCCCGATATTATTGAAAAATATAACAACAAAGAATACCTGGAAGATAGAAAGGCCAAGTGTTTTGCAGTTCCCTTAGAGGAAATAAAAGAAAACGATTACTCTTTGAGTATTTCTAATTATAAAGAAATAGAATACGAAGAAATAGAGTATGAGGCCCCGGAAGTCATTAAGGCCAAGATTTTGGAATTAGAAGAGAAAATCATTACCGGTTTGAAGGAACTGAATTTTTAGCATTCAAAATTTTGGGTAAGTTATTTATGTGCTCCTTACGAACTATTGGCTTTATTTTCCTCGATTCCAAACTTTTAAAACTTTTTGATCAATCTTTATTTTATCCACGAATAATTCGTTTTCGCGTTCATATTTCTGGAAATATGCATCCCTCAAGAACTGTTTTCCCTTGGATTTATCAATCCGAACTTCAACATAACCATTATCTGACGACCCAGATCTGCAGCCACGTAATCGTACAATTTATTTTTGTTCTTTTAGAGCGATTGGCTATAAACATAACTCTTATTTAAGGCCGTGCAGAATATTTGAGGGTTATTAACCTTATTCAACTCTTTAAGAAGTTTATTTTGAGATCTGTTGAAGATTTGTTAGCTTTAATTTCATTGGAGTTTGATAACTCTTTTTTGAATTTATTCCTTCTAATGTTCTTTATAATCCTGTCCAAGGGTTTGAAATCACTTACCTTTAGAGCGACAATCCCTAAATAGTTTGATCATTTAAACCAAAATCTCCACTCTCGTCAATGTACAATTAGTTCAATAAATCGACCCCATTTACTAAATTAATTGAACATTTTAACAAAGGGGGGGGGAAATAAATAGAAACGATTATCTATCCCAGTTCCATACTAAAAAATAGGTGCTCCCATGAAAACATTCCTACCCACTAAATTTCAACTGGAACACGTCTTCTTCGGTGCGGGAGGTGTGAACTATCTTAACTTGGAAAATGGTAAGTTACATTTTCGCTGGGAATCATCCCCTACTGAGGATGAAATCCTTAGGGAAATTGAAATAGAACCCTTAGACGAAGAATGGTTCCAATTCTGGTCCGTGATGGAGAAAATTAGAATATGGGATTGGAAAGAACGGTACCAGCCCCCCGCAGACATACTTGCTGATGGGGACATCTTCAATATCCAAATTACATTCCAAGGTCAGGAAGTTAAGACTGATTGCTGGTGTAACGCTCCGGAAAGAATAGATGACTTTTACCAGGCCCTGGAAGAGTTAACTGACTTGAATTTTGAATATCCGGGTGGAGTTAAGGGTTAATAGAAAAGTGATGGGCACCTTAAGTTGAAAAGAAGCACTGCCCCTACACATCCCCCATAACATTTCCACATTTCGGAAAATATATTATACAATTCACTGAATAAAAAGTAGGGAAGAATTTTTGTAAGTAAATCTTACCACCAACAATGTGATCTGATGAATGATCTGGAGATAGAAGAGCAACTGGAAAAGGTTCTTGACGAACTAAACCAAATCAAAGGGGTAGAAGGTTCAATAATTATCAGTTCCTCGGGAGAGGTCTTAAAACACACTCTACGTTACAGTGGAGAGGTGGCTCTATTCGGCCCCATGTCTCAGGTTATTGTAAGTTCGTCCCAGCGTCTTTTAGGGTCAGCCGACTTGGGACAGATGGAAAAAGTCCTACTGGAATCCAAGAAGGGCAAGTCCCTTTTTTTACAGTTTGAAAAAGTTCATCTTATCATATTAATCGAGAAAAACGCCAACTTGGGAATGATTATGCGGGCCTCCCACCGGGCCTCCCCCCAAATAATAGACATAACCCGGGACCTGGTAGTGGAAGAGCCAGTAGTCAAAGAAATAACAGTTCCAGAAACTGTTGAGGAAGGAAAAGTTCCAGAAGTTGCGGTAGAAATTACTGAAAGTATGGCAGAAGAAGAAGTTGTTCCAGAAACAGAAGTAACTGTAGAGGCGGAAGCAGCTTCTGAACCCGAAGTTGCTGAACCAATCCCCAAACCTACTCCAGAACCAGAACTTATCGAAGAGCCAGAAGTTATACCAGAACCGGTAGAAGGAAAACCGGAAGCACCCCCGATCCAATTTGAAGATCTTAAAGAATCTCCAGTAAAAGCTGAAGAACCTTCCGTGGTAGAACCGGAAGTAGAAGAAAAAACAGCAGCCATACCGTCCATCCGACCACCCATATCCTTACCCACCCTACCAACGGAGGTCCAGGTACCGGATGATCCAGAAGGAAGGTCCTATCTCATACTGGAAATCTACGAGTCTATTCTCCTGGCCATGACCATTGGAGCCAGTAAGATCATGGGCGTTTCCCCCGCTAGAGGCCTTACCAAACAGTTCTTACCATCCTATGAATATAAAGAACTCTTAGATGGCGTGGATGTTAAGAACAACGCTGCCATTGACTTTGATGCTGTGAAGAAGAATGCTGATAAAATACCGGTGGAAAAAAGGGAAGCTGTTTTTCTTAAAGATTTCAGCCAGATTATAAAGGTAGTTACTGATAATTATGGTAGAGTGATGGGTTACGATGCCTTCCGGGGAATGGTGCGGCCGGAGTTTAAGGCTATTAACTCTTCTTTCGGCGAGGCCATGGCGAAACTGGGCATAAACGACAAAATGCACCCTGAACTTCAGAAACTACTTTAAAAAACCTATTATTTAGAATTAATGTTAATCGGGTGATCATAAATGAGCGGACCTTGGGTTGAGAAGTACCGGCCACAGACTCTAGAGGAAGTGGTGGGTCAAGAACATACTATACAGCGGCTGGAAAGATACGTGGAAGAAAAGAGCATGCCTAACCTCATGTTCACTGGCCCGGCAGGAGTGGGTAAGACCACCACCGCCCTGGCACTGACCAAGGCCGTCCTGGGCGAATACTGGAAGCAGAATTTTTTAGAACTAAACGCCTCCGACGCCCGGGGAATTGACACCGTGCGAAATGACATTAAAAGCTTCTGCCGGCTAAAAGCAGTGGGCGCCCCTTTTAGGATCATATTTTTGGACGAAGTGGACAACATGACCAAGGACGCCCAGCACGCCCTCCGGAGGGAAATGGAGATGTACACCAAGACTTCTTCTTTCATCTTATCCTGCAACTATTCCTCCAAGATCATCGACCCCATCCAGTCCCGGTGCGCTATATTCCGTTTCGCCCCGGTGAAGGGACACCACGTCATCAAACGTCTGGAAATTATCTGCCAGGAAGAAAACCTCAACTACACCCCGGGAGCATTAGAAAGTATTGTCTATTTCGCTGAGGGTGACCTGCGCCGGGCCGTTAACATCTTACAATCCTCGGCCACTTTGGGAGAAGAGATAACTGAGGACAACATCCACGAAGTGGTGTCCAAGGCCAAGCCCAAGGACGTGCGCAGAATAATTAATCTATCTTTAGATGGGGAGTTCATGGCTGCCCGGGATTTACTACGAGAAGTAATGGTGGTGCAGGGTACCAGCGGCGAGGACATGATTACCCAGATTTACCAGGAAGTTTCCCGAATGTCCATGGAAGGATTAATAGAAGAAAATAATTACATTTACCTGGTGGATAACATCGGAACCTACGATTACCGTATAAGGGAAGGCAGTAACCCCCGTATACAACTGGAAGCTCTTTTAACTAAATTTTTACCAAAAGCAAAGGCAGATTAGGATGTTGTGGACCGAGAAATACCGGCCCAAAACATTTGACGATGTTCTGGGCAACACCAAGGCCAAAGAACAGATCCAGAAATGGTTGGATGGTTGGTTAGAGGGAGAACCTCAACAGTGCCTGTTGCTGGTAGGTCCCCCGGGTACCGGTAAGACCACCCTGGCCCACCTGGTCGCCGAGAACTTCACGGAATACGTGGAGCTCAACGCCAGTGACAAAAGGTCCCAGGACGCCCTACAGCGCAGCGTAGGGGAAGCATCATCGTCCCAATCACTTTTTGGTACGGGTTTAAAACTCATAATCCTGGACGAAGTAGACGGGATCCACGGTACCGAGGACCGGGGCGGTATACGGGCCATCGGCCAGATCCTAAAAACCAGCCGGCACCCGGTGATCATGATGGCCAACGACTTGTACAGTAAAAGGATTACCGGACTCAAGAGCAAGTGTCAGCTTATAAAGATCCAAAAAGTACACACCAACTCCATCATGGCCATGATGAAGCGGATCTGCGTAAAGGAGGGAGTTAAATTTGAAGAACACGTCCTGCGCACCCTGGCCAAAAGATCAAGGGGAGATCTTAGGTCCGCCATTAACGACCTGGAGATCATGGCCCGCGGCAGTGAATCCATCACCTCCGAAGATTTGGAGGCTTTGGCAGAAAAGGATCAGGTGCAGAACATCTTTGATTCCGTGAGAACCGTTCTTAAAAGTAAAAACCCCCGCCGGATAAAAGACGCCCTGCGTTTAGAGGCCCAGCCCAGTTTTATATTAGAATTAATAGCCGAGAACATTCCACGGGAGTACGAAAAACAAAGCGAGATAGAGAAGGCCTATGATATGGTTGCTGAAGCCGATATTTACTTAAGGAGAGCCTTTAACACCCGCCACTATGGTTACTGGAAGTACACTTACGATTTGATGGGTCTGGGAGTTTCTCTGGCGAAACAGGACACCTACCGCAAGTTCACCCGCTACTCCAACTCCACCCTGTTTGGTTTCTTGTCCAAAAACCGGGCCAAGCGGGACTTAAGAGACCAGGTGGCCACCAAGATTGGTGAAAAGATGCATACTTCCCGTAAGGTGGCCATTGAACAGTTCCCCTATTTGGAGATGATGTTCCAGGATAACAAGCGGGCCTGGGAATTTGCCCAGTACTTCAACCTGGACGATGCCGAGGTGAAGCAGTTTCGCAGCCGGAAAATACCAGTGAAGGTTAGAAAAGCCGCTCTTAAAAAAGAAGCTGGTCTTAAAAAGGCCAAAGAAAACCAAAAGAAGAGTTCTCAGGAAAACAAAAAGACTTCTCAGGAGAAGGCTGCTGATAAGAAGGAAACTTCAACTAAAACTTCACCAAAAAAAACTTTCAAAGAGTCACCAAAGACCAGAACAGATTCGAAAAAGAAGACTACCAAACCAAAAGAAGCTTCTGATGAAAAAAAGGAAGCACAGACTTCCCTTTTCAGTTTCTAAAAAAAAGAAAGAATAAATCTTTTTCCTAAATCCCTGCTTTTTTCAATATAACATCTGCTACCTGTTCTGCACTTTCAAAGGGAAAGTCATCGGCAGTTAAAAGTTCTCCAGCTTGGCCGGCAGTAATTTCCACATCACCTGCTTTGCATGTAGTGTCTGCACCGTCGGGAAAGGCAGTTAATAATGCTTCCGGAGTTTCAATGGGGAATTTAGCCCCGGCTAGCGCACCAACTATTTGGGATTTTATTTCGGCTTTCACATCCATTTTAAATCACCATCATTTTTTTTATTACCAGCCCTAACTATGCCAAAATTGAGCTATGTACTTAACCGTCAGCAAAATATACAAACTACATTTTAGTGACTTTAAGAAGAAAATACCTGGAATTATCCATTGAAAATCAAACTTTGAAAAAAAATAGAAAATAAAGAAAAAGTAGGAGTTGGGAAAATAGGTAATGTATTTACTCTTCAGCGTCCATCATTTCGCCGTATTCAATTTCTATTTCACAGCCTTTAGGACCGCAGCAGAAGTGTTGTAGGTCAAATTTTGTTTGCACGTTTTCACCTCATATTAATCGTTATACCATCGCTTACAATATTATGCACCTGACGGTTATGAAAATATACGTTCTTCTAGTATATAAAAATAACCCCTTAGGTTAGTAGAAAAACTTTTATGATACCTTCCCCCAGTAAGTAACATGGAAGGATCACAGAAAGGATCACCAGAGATTTTTGAAATAAAAAAGATCCTGGAACTCATGCAGAGGGACGTTAAAAGGCTCATTGAGAATTCCAACCAGCAACAAATAGAATTACTGGTTGAAAGCTCAAAAAAAGACTTCTGCAACGCCTTTAAGGAATACATACGCCAAGATATCCAGGAAAACTTGGAAAAAACCATGGTATATCCCTGTCAGATGCGGGATGAATGTAAATCAAGATTCACCGATTTTTTAGAAAACAACGCCAGCCTCATAGGACAAGAAAAGGTTACTAAAGAAGTTATCATCAAAAGTCAGGCCAAGTTAGTGGAACTTGAAGAAGAAGCTCCCTTTCAAAAGTGTGAAAAATGCTTCCTGGAAGTTAACACCCTGTTTAAAAAACAGGTACGTTTGATGCGGTCTTTAAGAATTTACAGTTCCAAAAAAGACAAGAACGAGGACATATCCTGCTTATCAGAGGAGTATATGGTTAAAAATGTACTCGATCCCCTGTCCAATCAACAAAGACTCCAGATCTTAAAATCCATGGCCACCCAGACCCGGACTTTTTCCAACCTCTCCGAACTCACGGGATTAAAAGGAGGCAACCTACTCTTCCACCTGCAGAAACTTACTGAAAGCGACATGATCCTGCAGCGCCACGAGAGGGGTGATTATATGATAACTGAAAAAGGTTACGGTATTTTAATGATACTCTCTGAGCTTAATTGTATGCTGACTTCGAGGACCGGATCTTAAATAATTTTACTATTAATACCGTTAAAAAAACTAAATCGTCACTTTTCTCTTAAAAATAAAGCAGATTTATACATCTTCTCCCGTACATCTGGTATGAACGTTGAAAAGAATTCCACCATTTCATGGGGAAGATCAAAAGATATATTCTGAGAATCATCCGAAATTTTCTTTTTGCAGAATGAATCCTCACCCCCGGAATGTATCCAGGAATGGGGAACATTGATCAAGGGATATATCAATTCATAGCCATCCTGATATTTCTCATCAGACTTTAAACTGATCTTATCACCGCCCAGCATCTTTTCTAAAAGGTTTTCAACTTCCGAGTCCAGATCAAAGGGCAAGGCCACCTTACCAACCTCTAAACCTTTAATATCATCCCAAGACTCCCCTTGGAAAATATTAATCCCATATTTTCGGGTGTAGGGCTCTAAAACTGCGTAAAGAGTAAGACCGGCACAACTATCATCTTTAACCAAAAAAACGTTCTCTCGGGGTTTTAATTCATTTTTCAAATAGCGTGAAGCCCGGGTGGCCAGGTGCTGAAACATTTTGGAACGTACCACTGGGACTTCCGGGAAACTTTCCCTGAAGAGATCTTCCTTGGCTCGGGAAAACCGGGAAAACCTTACGTTATTCACCAGAACCTGGTCAGGGAGAATACTGACAAATCGGTTGTCTACTCCGATCTTCTGCAAAAAACGGGCTATTTTTCGGGTCATGCTACCTAATAATATTAGGGTTCTAACCCCATTTATGTAATATCATTTAAAGTCCAAAAGCCATATAAAGATGGGATAAGGGGGTAGTGTGATGTTCAAGATTTTCGGCGACAAAAAAAAAGAAGAACCCAGGGAAGTTCTGGAGATAGAACCAGACGGCCCAGTGGACTGTCTGTGCGACTTTACCTTCAACTTTCACTGGCAGCATAAAGGAGAAAAGCTGGACCCCTCCTGGAAAGTCCCGGGGACCGCTACTACCTTCGGCGAAGTTGTGCAACACCTTAAAAGCCAGGGCGACATCCACATTAAAGGAGACGCTGGTCACAGGTTGGCCTCCAGTATGGGAGTGGATCTGCAGTACTTCCAGGGGACTGGGCAAGATATCCCGGTGGGGGACGTCTACGTGGACGGTGACGTGGACACCAGGATGGGTATCAGCATGACCCGGGGCGCATTATACGTCAAAGGAGAAGTTAAAGAGCCCCTGGGCAACTTAGTGGAAGTTAAATCATCTAAAAAATCTTACCGCAAATTCCGTTCCATCACCGACATTGCCACCTACGGTTTAAACAAAGATAAACTATTAGGTGCAGAACTGTTGGGAAAAAAACTCATCATCAACGACTCAACCATAAAAGACACCGTAGGAGCCCGTTTAAATAAGAAGTTCGAAATAGTAATGAACAGTAATGCTGATCTTAGCACCGGAATACTCATGCGCCAGGGCGTGGTACGCATTAATGGTAAAGCAGGCAAAAACACCGGAGCCCTCTTAAACGGCGGCACTGTTATAATTAACGGAGACACCGATGATTTTACCTCCATTGACATGATTAAAGGAACTATTATTGTAAATGGTGACGCTGGTAAGTTTTTAGCAGCAAATAAAAAAAGTGGGTTTATCCTGGCCCAGAAGGGAAGGCCCCTACCACCCTCCCAAGAATATCCGTTGGAAAAATCGAACCAAGAACTTTTACTGTCGGTGGGATTTAATCCCCGAAATTTTAAAAAGTTCCAATAATTTTATGCTTCCCATGGAACGTGGTACTTTTCGAACTGTTTTTCCAGAATAATCACCATTACAAAGCCCAGCACTCCAGCCAGGAAAATAGGCCACAACGAATCCATGGTGGATGTTATTTTTTGGTATGGTAAGCGCAGGGTACCCACCATCAAACCCACCAGGAAGGCCATGGTGACCGACTTATGGTTATTTAAAAGATAATCTAAAAGACGGGAGAATGATAAAATACCAATCAGTGCCCCCATTCCAAAAATTACGATGTCCACTATTTTTAATTGATTCAAAGACTGCAACATGTATTCATACTGATTTAGAAGCAGTAGAACAAATGCTCCGGATATGCCAGGAAGTATCATGGCGCAGATGGCCACCATCCCTGAAATAAATATTATGGGAAGGGAGTGGTTGGCCTGTATGGGATTTAAACCCACAAATAACACCGCAAATACCAGTCCTATTATCAGAAAAACTATATTTTTAAGGTTAAGTTCGTCTACGTGTTTGTAAACAAACCCCGCAGAGGCCAGTATCAGTCCAAAGAAAAAGGCGTAGGTGGGGGCGGTGTAGACGGTTAAAAACATCATCATGATCTTGGACATGGTTAAGACGGCCAGTCCAATACCGGCCAGTAAAGGTATAAACAGGTTGAAGTCCCACTTTTTTACTTCTTCCTGGGCCTTCCCAAACTTACCCTCCAGTGCGTAGAACAGGAAAGTCAGGTTGATCTGACTGATGGCATGGATTAGCCTCTGGTATATCCCGGTGATAAGAGCTATGGTTCCCCCGGAAACTCCGGGTATCACATCGGCAATGCCCATCAGGAGGCCTCTTAGGAATATTAGAAATGTTTCTCTGTATATTTTGATTTTTCGCATTTGATACCGTCCTATTTGTATGAGAAAGATTTAATCATATTCTACTAAATTATTAGATATTCTATCAAAGTTAAATAACTTACTTCTTCATAAGGGATTTTTAATGTTCAGCCTAGTAGAATACCTGAGTAACTCCTCCATCCACCTGATTGAAATGCTGGGTTACTGGGGTGTTTTCCTAGAAATGACCATCTATGGTGCCTGCATCCCTTTACCCAGCGAAATTATTATGCCTTTTGCCGGATACGTAGTCTGGGAGGAGCAGATGACACTGCGGGGAATTACTCTGGCTGGGGCTATTGGTAATCTGGTGAGTTCTCTCATTGCCTACTTCGTGGGCTGGAAAGGCGGACGTCATCTCCTGGAAAAGTACGGAAACTACGTACTTATAAGTCACAGCAAGCTACAACTGGCTGACAAGTGGTTCGAAAATTACGGACACAAAGCCGTGCTAATAAGTAGATTTCTTCCTGGAGTGCGGACCTTCATATCACTCCCGCTGGTATAACCCATATGGAACTTAAGAAGTTCGTTTTTTATACCTTTGTAGGTTCTCTGCCCTGGTGTTTTGCTTTAGGTTACGTAGGTGTACTATTAGGCCCTAACTGGACTAGTCTACAGCAGTACTGGCATTACCGAAATAAAAGCCACTTGGACTAGCTAAAAATCTTTAATTTTCTAAACAGTTATCTTTATATTCTAGATGACTAACTATTATGCGAAAATAAACCGAAGGTGTTAAAAAAATGAGAAATTTCATGCTTACATTAAGGATTTGGTTAGCCACCATACTGTTATTTGGTGTTTTATACGCCATAATAACACTTATAGGTTATTACCTGGGCTTTGGAGGTCCACTACTCTTCGGCGTGTTCGCCGTGGTGATAGTAATAGCCCAATACCTCCTGGGGCCCAAGATAGTGGAAACCGTAATGCACGTGCACTACGTCTCCCCCGAGGAAGCTCCTGACCTACACGCCATGGTAGAGGAACTGGCCATCAACGCCAACATTCCCCCACCAAAAGTGGGGATCTCCGAGGTTAACATTCCCAACGCCTTCGCCTTTGGAAAGAGTAAGAGGGATGGCAGGGTCTGTGTAACTCGTGGTATCTTAAGCATATTAGACGAGGAAGAGCTAAAAGCAGTTCTTGGACACGAAATAAGCCACATCCGACACCAGGACATGGCAGTTATGACCCTCATCAGCGTGGTGCCCCTCATCTGCTACTACATCTTCATCAGCACCCTCTTCAGCGACGGGGACGGGGATAGCGGCGCGGGTATTATTGGTTTAGTGGCATTAGGCGGGTACTTAGTGGGTAACCTGCTGGTGCTCTTCGTATCACGGGTAAGAGAATATTACGCCGACCAGGGCAGTGTGGAAATTGGAGGAAAACCTCATAAGCTGGCCAGTGCCCTGTACAAACTGGTTTACGGCACTGCTGCAGTTGATAAAAACCAGGTGAAGGAAGTGGAAGGAGTGAAGGCCTTCTTTGTCAACGACATCTCCGATGCCAGAAACGAAATCGCCGACTTAAAACAACTGGACGAGAACATGGACGGTGTCATCAGCCAAGAAGAACTGGCCCAACTACGGGACACCCCCATCAAGATCGGTACAGGCAGCAAGATAATGGAACTCTTATCCACCCACCCGAACATGGTGAAGAGAATTAAAAAGCTATCCGAGATGGATAGCTAATTTTTTTATTTATAAATTGTGATACTCCTTTTAAAGAAAAAATAATAATTTAGGGGGTTTAATAAACTACCCCTACTATGTCTGGTCTGGAAAGCCAGGTGTCCAGTGGCGTTTTTTCTATGGTTATCACTTCCTCCACACCGTTAACTATTCGGGTCTCAGTGCCCACGATCTCTATTTGACGGTTGTCACTTTTGAGGTACACCTGATCGCCTTTAATCTGAGCAATCCTTTTTACAATTAGACCGTAGTCCGGGTGCCGGGCCACTACCAGGTCTCCCACTTTGAAATCCGTGGTTTTAAGCACAATTATGTCCTGTCCATCCTGTAGGGTGGGTACCATGGACGTACCCTTCACCGTGGCCGGCATGGGTAGCTGGTTTTCACCGAAGGGTGATGTTAATTTAACTTGGGCTGTGTAGTTGTATTTCTGGGCTATGGCCACCATGTCGGCTTTGATACTCTCCACCGTGCTGGTGTCGTCCTGCACGCCTTCCATAGCCTTGTTTTTCATCTCGTCAATCATGGCCTCTGGTACTGGTACAATAGGAATGGGAGTCAATGTTCCTTTAACCGTAACATCGGATCCATTGGTATCCACGGTAATGGCAACGGTTTTGCTACTGGCAGAAACCATATAAACTGATGCAGCTAGTAGCAGCACAACCAGAATCCCTAATATTAACCATTTCCTTGAGTTCATATCATCACCGTTAATCCTTAAGTTCATTTAAAATATTCTGGGTAGTTTTAATGGCCAACTGTCCCGGGGCAGATTGGGCATCTAAAGATGCGTATGTAATTGGAGAGCCAAAAAGAGGTGCTATTACTCGGGTGTAACTTCCCAACTTCCCCATAGAAATACCTATGGTGTTATCAGCTTGGGAAACCACTTCCAGGACTTTTAAGGTGTCTTGAATGTCACGGGGCATGACCGCAAATTTAGCCAGGTCCCCTACCTCTTTTGCCCTTCCCACTATCTTTAGAAGTTCCCCGATAGAGGGGGTTTCTTCGAAGTTATGATACGATACAATAGTTGATTTAGAAGCTTTTATAATTTTGTATTTATATTTATCCCGAGTTTGAAGCTCTATATCAACGTATTCAGCAAATTCAGCAGCTGATAAAAGTATATCAGTTCTTTCGCGTTCTGATCCTTCAAAAAATCCGCCTTCATCTTTCATCCGGTTGGTTACAATGAGTGGGTGGTTTATTTCCTGAAGTATAGCTTTAACCATCTCAGGATATGGATCCGAAAGAGCATCTAACCTAATTTCTATCAGGTCCACTCCCTGCGAAACTGCTTCTAAAGCAGATTTAATAACCTTTTCACCATCTTCGTGGAGTATAGACGCACATATTAATGTTTTTTTGTACAAATTCCTTCACTTCCCATTAATTATTATAGTGAGGGGATTAGGGTAAGTTTTTCTTATTTATTATATTTTTCTAAGAAGAAATAATTATATTATCAATAAAGCCCCCGGAATTCCATGTGCATTGTTAAATTTAGATAAAAATTTATAAGAGCAACTTAGCCCATATAATCCTAAAAAAGATATTAAATTTCATTCCCCTCAAAAAAGCATTGACCGCTTGATAGACAGGTGATGATTTGAAACTAACTTCTATTGGTGCAGATATTTCTAAAAACGATGTAAACTGCAGCCAGGAACTTATAAACAACATGAAAAAAGACATACCTCAATTAATTACCGCCGGAGCAGATAAAGCAGCCTTAACCAATATTACCGGTGACGATCTGGTTATAAGTGCTTTTTTAAAGGAAGAAAACTTGGAAAAGGTAAACCGGGCTATTGTGGATATACTGACAAAAAATGCGGAAGATTTGGGAGATGTGGAAGGGATCTCCCCCACTCCAGACGAAGCTGGAGAGGGAATATCCTACGCCGAAGCCCACGTAAGGCAAGATCGCTTTCCAGACGCAGTAATATTATCATTTGACACTTATGGAGGAGAATCTTTCGTCCACCAGGTGGCCAAGTCAGCAATGCAAGCAGCCGAAGGAATGGATGGTGTTACCGATATCGGTGGTGGGAGTGTGGAGGGGGTCAGAGAAATACCGGGAGTGGGTTACGTTTCCGACATGACCGACGACCCCGTGGTGGCAGTTACCATCGAAAACTTGGAAAGCATTGGTATAATAGCGGGAGCCATGGTGGGTGCGGCCATTGGCAACAAAAATGTTTACCTGGTTAAGAGAGGTTCGCCGTCGAATGTTATCCCGGGCAGCGTGATCCTGTCGGTGAGTGCCTACTTGAACGGCAACGTCATGGATCTTTCCGGACCTCTAGCACAGCGGATGGAAATTTTGAGAGTGTAATAAGGACGAATACCAATGAAAAGGGAAGGTGTTTATGATGATAATTCTTGATAAAAAGACCAGATGCGTAGTGCAGGGCATAACTGGAAAGCAGGGCTCTTTTCACACACAAAGTATGCTTGAATATGGGACCCCCATTGTAGCCGGAACTTCACCAGGAAAAGGAGGCCAGGATTTCAACGGAGTCCCTGTTTATAACTCCATCGAGGAAATTAAAGAAGAAATGGATGTTAATGCATCTATAATATTTATACCCGCACCATTTGCTAAGGATGCGGCCTTTGAAGCACTCACGCAACTGGACACAGTAGTGGTGATTACCGAACACATACCCGTCCACGACACGGTACAAATAGTGGCCTACGCCCGTAAACATGATAAAGTCCTCATTGGACCCAACACTCCCGGCATAATTACTCCCGGCATTGGTAAACTGGGCATAATGCCCGGTCACATTTTCAACCCCGGTAAGGTGGGGATTGTTTCTCGGAGCGGGACTTTGACCTACGAGATGGCCAGCCAGATAACCCAGGCCGGTATGGGGCAGAGTACCTGTCTGGGTATTGGTGGAGACCCCGTGGTGGGCTTAGACTTCAGCGAAGTGCTCCAGAAATTCCAGGACGACCCGGACACTGATGCCATGGTAATGATTGGAGAGATCGGAGGCAACGCCGAGGAAAAAGCCGCCAAATTCATTGCTAAAAACATAGATAAACCGGTAGTGGCCTACATCGCCGGAACTACTGCCCCCCCGGGTAAGAGGATGGGACACGCCGGCGCCATAATTGAAGGTACCAGCGGAACTGCCGAAAGTAAAAAAACCGCATTAGAGGATGCCGGAGTGGAATTAGCCGACCGACCCTCCCAAATTTCAGAAATTATAAAAAACCTCTTATAACTTATTTTAAAAGTGAGTCTCATGGTTGATAAAGACATTGTAAATAAACTCCGGAAAGGAGAAATAAAGCTCCACCAGGTAGAAGATTACACCAAAGACCCGGAAGAAGCAACCCTGGTGCGTCGGATGTTCGTCAAGGAAATTTCCGGTACCGAATTAACACACCTATCCCACTACTCCCTGGACATGGGGGAAGCTTTAAAGCGCAACATTGAAAACCCCATTGGAACCATCCAGATACCAGTGGGAATTACCGGTCCCCTCACCATTAACGGTAAATATGCCCAGGGTGATTTCTACGTGCCTTTGGCAACTTCAGAGGGAGCACTGGTGGCTTCAGTCAACCGGGGATGTTCAGTTATTAAAGATTCTGGAGGAGTTAACGTGGGGATCGTGGCAGATAAAATGACCCGGGCCCCAGCTATAAAAGCAGAATCAATCCAGGAAGCCCTTAAGATAAAAGAATGGATAGAAAATAACTTCCAAACACTAAAAAAAGCTGCAGAATCCACCACCCGGCACGGAAAGCTGGTTAAGATTGACCCCATTGTAGTGGTAGGGCGCAACTTGTACCCCCGCTTTGTTTACACTACTGGTGATAGTATGGGCATGAACATGGTTACCCTGGCCACCGAAGCTGCCCTGGAAGTTTTAACTGAAAACATCAAGGCCCACGTGGTGGCCCTGAGTGGTAACCTCTGCGTGGATAAAAAACCGTCAGCACTTAACCTCATAGAAGGCCGGGGCAAGACTCTGGTTGCCGAAGTGATAGTACCCCAGAAATTAGTGGAACAGAAATTAAAAACTACAGTAGACACCATTATAGAAGTCAATACCACCAAAAACCTAATAGGATCAGCCATCGCCGGGAGCATGGGTTTTAATGCTCACTACGCCAATATGATCGGAGCCATATTCCTGGCCACAGGACAGGACGAGGCCCACGTTGTAGAGGGAAGTCTGGGAATCACGGTAGCTGAAAATGAAAAGGGAGACCTTTACTTTTCCGTAACCCTACCCGACGTGCCCCTGGCCACCTTCGGTGGCGGGACCCGTCTGGAAACTGCCCGGGAGTGTCTGGAGATCATGGACGCCTATGGCTCCGGTAAAGTGGGTAAATTTGCAGAAATAGTGGCTGGAACTGTTTTGGCAGGGGAATTATCACTCTTAGGGGCCCTGGGAGCGGGACACTTGGCTCGGGCCCATCGGGACCTGGGAAGAGGTTAAAATATTGAGGATATAAAATCGGCGCTAGAATGAAACCTAATAATTTTACTTATTTTTGACGGAGATCCACTAAATGAACATCCGCGAATTCATAGCAGAATACCTTAAGATGAGTCGTTACGTGGCTTTAGGAACTATGGACGGTATATTAGCCGTGATGGGAGTTACTATAGCTGCCAGTGGAGTGGCTGGTGCTTCTGGAGCAGAAATACCCAACTACGTCATTGGATTAACTGGTCTTAGTGGTGGTATTGCCCTGGCCATGTCCAACACCTTTGGATCATTTATTGGAGAACGAGCCGAGGAAGTAAGAACCATCCGGGAACTAGAACAGAAGATGATGTTGGATGAGGGGAAACTGGACGATACCCAAATCCACAAAGAAGCTAAACGCCGAATCTACATGAGCATGGTTACCCATGGTTTTTCCAGCTTCATAGGTTCCTTCGTGCCGGTCTTACCATTTCTAATTATAACTAGCAGAATCACCGCCATATTATGGACCCTAATCCTTTGTTTCATAGCACTAATTATTTTGGGGATTTACTTGGGCCGGGTCTCCCGGGAAAGCCTTTTAAAAACCAGTCTGGAAATAATATTAATTGGCATTCTAATCAGCGTGGTGAGCTTTTTCATTGGTGGGAGCCACTAGAAAGATAACGATGGAGCCCATTTAAAAACTAATAAAAATCCCTATAAAACAAAGTCAGAAACCAAGTTCCATCCCGTACACCCTTTCCACGTTCTCCACGTGGATGCTGTATACCTCTTCTTCGGTGATTAAACCCGCATTAAGTAACTTCCTGGTCCTTCGGGGCACAGTTTTAGGTCCCAAAACCGCTCCCGGACGAGTTAAATCATCCAAATAATCAGTTTCCATTAAAAATTTAGTCCCTTTTTTTAAGCTCACCCTTATAACATCTCCACTGGATATTAAAGAAGGTGTTAAACCGTGATTTTCCTCTGGAAGTACCAGTGGGCCGGAGAAATGTTTGATAACCTTTTCCCTTTTAAGACCAGCCTGATCAGCTAGGCGAGCGAATTCTAAAAACTCGAGAGGTCCCGCACTTTCGGTGTGGAGCTGCACTGGACAGTCGGCTTCCCGGGCCAGTTCCATGGCATAAAGCAGTAACCTGTTATGAACTTCCATTTCCGAAGGTGGTACTTCGTAGTGGGGTCGACCTACCTCCCCTATGGCTACTGCTTTCCTCTCCTGAACCAGTTCCTGGGCTGTTTCCAGTCCTTCCATCATCAAATGTTCACCTTTTTCCAAGGAAGTTCCTTCCCGTAGGAGGCGGCTTAACTCTGCCGGATGAGGGCCTACCACGGCAAAGGCTTTGACCTCTGTGTCCCTATTGATTTCCTCCACATAGCCGATAACCAGTTCCATGGCTTTTTTAAAACTGCAGTCCTCACCCACGGTCCAAGTGGGCTTGTTGGGAATTATCATGGCGGTTCCGCCTGACCGGTGAAAATTGAGGGCCACTTCCCGCGGTCCTTCACCGTTGATCGGGTCCACGTGGATGTGGTTGTCCGTGGAGGGGATTCTTTCCATATTAATCACTTATCATTGTTTACATTACGATACTTAAAAAACCCGTAGAACCATCTTATTGACCATAAAAAATGGAGAACTGATACTATAATAGATGAGATGGCGAATATAAATAAGATTAATCCTAAAACGACATTAATAATCCCCATAATTAGAAAGGTAATGGGATTTCTTAAAAAAAATGATATCAGGCCGCTAAGTCCCATAGCACCGCCAGATAAAGATAGTACTGTTTCTGCCGAGCCACCGAGTAGAAACCATATAAAAGCAAAAATAGCCACAATAATTCTAATTACAGCTCTTTTTGGAGATAAGATTTTATTCATCTGGGATAGCTTTTTTTGCTTCTCTACTTCGTTAAAGTCATTTTTTCCATTTTTTCCCATGAAATCAGCCAGAGTTTCTAATAATAAGATTGTATCATCTAAAACCCTTAAAAAATATTCCATACTAATGTATTAGACTTATTTGCCCAAAGTTTCCATCAGAGCTTCCGTAAAAACTTCCACCGGAGGATTCACCCCAGTCCATATGCGGAAGGCCTCCACTCCCTGATAAACCAGCATTTTAGTGCCGTTAACTGTTTTAGCACCTGAATCTTCGGCTTCTTTTAAAAACCCAGTCCTAAGGGGGTTGTAGATAATATCGTTAACCACCAACTCCGGGTGCATCATTTCACTAGTAACCAGGGGTTTCTGGTCCTCGTGGGGGTGCATTCCCACCGGCGTGGTGTTAATAAGAATATCGGTACTGGTAAGTTCCAGTTCGCTAAAATTCACAACCCGGGAAGAAAATTCCAGCTTGCTCTTTATATCACGGGCCAGTTGCTCTGCCTTTTCCGGGGTGCGGTTGGCAATGGACAACTTCTGGATTCCGTTTAAAATTAGTTGAAAGGCTACGGCCCGGGCAGCTCCTCCCGCACCCATTATAACCACTTTTTTATCTTTAACTGTAATTATCTCTTCTATAGCTTTCACCGCCCCCACACCATCGGTGTTGTAACCTTTAATCTTATCTTCAGTGAATTTTAGGGTGTTAACGGCTCCTATGAGCTGAGCTGCCTGGTCTACCTCGTCCAAGTAACGTATAACCGCAGTCTTGTGGGGTATGGTAATGTTCAAACCCTTTATCCCCATGTCTTTTGCACCTTTAATAGCATTTTCCAGGTTTTTAGCCGGGACATGGAAGGGGACGTAGACGTAATCCAGTTTCAGGTGTTGGAATGCAGCGTTGTGCATGGGGGGTGAAAGGCTGTGTTCCACCGGATCCCCCACTATACCCACCAGGGCGGTTTTGCCGGTTATCATTAAATCACTAATTACTCTTTTGGAAGTAAGTTTTATATTAATTAGTTAAGAGATTATTGGATGAAAAGGGTTTAAGTTTTAAAGAGAAAGATTAACTAGCTCTTTTATTAAGTGAGGGGTGTAATATGATGCCTGCCAAACAGAGGTTCGTTTTAGATACCACAGCATTTACTGATAATCAGCTTAGGGAAGACTATGGAAAGGGTGAATTAAATCATACCGTGGAAGTTCTGCTGGATTTAATAGCCAACTCCCGGATAACTCTTAACATCAGTTGCCACATGCCCCCTATTACTTATAAAGAATTTTCAGATTACATGGCCCGCTACGAGTGCCCCAACAGCATCATGGTAAAGGCCGAAACTTGGATCGTCAAAAAAAGTCCCAACCGTTACGACACCAAAATCCCCTCGGAGATATTCTATGAATACGTGCAGGACATCCGGGAACGGATGAATAAGGGTATGCGCATCTCTGAAATTGCAGTGTGGGAAGCTGCGGTAGAGTCCATGGTGAGAATGTCCCGGGGAGAGAAGAAATCCCAGGTCGAATTGGAAGTAATTGGGAAGGCCATTAAAGACTTCCGTAAAAAGTACCGGGGAGCTTTAAGGAAAGGGACCCTGGACAGCGCACCAGACCTGGACGTTCTGCTCCTGGCCAAGGAACTGGGAGCCGGAGTGGTGGCAGCCGATGACGGGATCAGGGTATGGGCAGAAAGACTGGGTTTAAGGTTTTTAAGTGCTAAATCCTTCCCTCAGATGCTCCAAGAATATTTGAAGTACTACGAGTAAACAACTTACCTAGTGATGAGAAGACTACTATTACAAACTCAATCATAAAGAAGATTTATTTTAAATCTAAATTTTTATTTATGTTAATTTAATCAGGAGAATTAGAATGGAATTACAAAAACCACGGGGAACGCGTGATTTCCTGTTTGAGGAAATGAAAGAAAGAAAATATGTGGAGGGAACTCTCAGAGGAGTTTTTGAGACTTACGGATATCAAGAGATCAAGACTCCTCTTTTTGAGGACCTTTCCCTGTTCACCCTCAAGTCAGGGGAGGGCATTATGGAACAGATCTACCATTTCAAGGATAAAGGGGGTAGAGATTTAGCACTCCGACCTGAACTTACCGCCCCCGTAGCACGATTATACATTAACCAACTCCAAAAAGTACCCAAACCCATTAAAATGTATTATTTCGGGAGTTGCTTCCGTTATGAACGGCCCCAGGCCGGGAGGTTCCGGCAGTTCTGGCAGTTGGGGTGTGAACTCATTGGTGGGAAATCCCCCGATGCCGAGGGAGAAGTTATAGCCATGGCCGCCCACTCTCTAGAAAAGATAGGTTTAACAGACTTTGAAATCCACATCGGGGATTTGGGGATCATCCGGGGCATATTAAACCAGGCTCAATTAGAAGACCAGGACCAGATAATGGCCCTGATCGATAAAGGAGATGTTGAAGAACTTAAATCATGTCTGGAAAGGGTGGAAACTGACCAAAAATATAAGGATATCCTTTTAAATCTCATTGGAGTCCAGGGACACCGGGAAGTGATGGAGGAGGTGCGGGAAATATTAGAAGATTACCCGGACGCCTCAAAATCCCTTCAAGAGTTAGAAAGACTTTTAGATGTTTTAGAATCATTTGGTTTTTCTAACTACGTGGTTAATTTGGGGATAGCCCGGGGTCTGGATTATTACAGTGGTACGGTTTTTGAGATTTACGTCCACGGTCTTGGAGCCCAAAAACAGATAAGTGGTGGGGGGACCTATAATTTAATAGAAGTATTTGGAGGAGAAAAGGTGGAATCCACTGGATTTGCCTTTGGCTTTGACCGGGTTATGGAAGCCCTCAAACAGCAAAAATCCACTCTACCACTGGCCAAGACCGTGGAAGTATTTGTGGCCCCAGTATCGCCAGAAATGAAGTTTAAGTCCTTTGAAATCGCGGATAAACTTCGAAAAGAAGGTATAGCCACAGAAACAGACTTGGCTGGCAGGAAGTTCAAGAAATTACTTTCCCATGCAAATAACCTGGGAGCACGTTATGTAGTCCTGGTTGGTGCTAGAGACTTGGAACAGGGCCATGTAACTATTAAAGACATGGATTCTAGTCTGCAAGAGCAGGTAGCCCTGGAAGAAGTTGTAAATCTCCTGGTTAGTAAGATAAGGAGATGATTTTTTTGCCAATGGATTTATCTGAAATTAATTTTAGGCACCAGGTAGACGGAGAAAAACTGGTAATTGGAATTGCCCAGGACTACCAAACCCGGGAAGTCTTGATGGTGGCCTACTTGAACCGGGATGCCCTGGAACTTACCCTTAAAACTGGTAAGGCTCATTACTGGAGTACCAGCCGGAAGAAGATCTGGCTTAAGGGAGAAAGTTCCGGGCACCTGCAGGAAGTGAAAGAAATCCGGGTGGACTGTGACGCCGATTCCCTACTTTTAAAAATCAAACAGAAGGGGGCAGCTTGTCACGAAGGATACTACTCCTGTTTCTTTAGAGAAGTAGATTCTGACCCTGATTTTGCCCTTAAAATTATTAAAAAGAAAGTTTTTGAACCAAAAAAAATTTATGGAGAGTAAATAGATGAAAATAGTTCCAGATACCAGTGTGGTCGTGGACGGTCGGATCACCCGCATAGTTCAGGACGACGAATACAAAGGGTGTGAAGTAATAATCCCCGAGGCAGTTGTATCTGAATTAGAAAATCAGGCAAATAAAGGAAGAGAAAGCGGTTTTAATGGTTTAGAAGAACTTAAAAATTTACAGAAACTTCACAGCGACGGTCGGATACACGTGAGATACGTGGGGCGCCGGCCCACCCTAGACGAGATATCTCTGGCCCGGGGCGGAGAAATCGACGCCATGATCAGAAACACCGCCGGGGAATACCAGGCCACTCTTATAACCAGCGACCGAGTGCAGAAGGAAGTGGCAGAGGCCCAGGGACTCAAAGCAGTCTACTTAAAACCGGAAATGTTGGAATACGGGGATATTCAGGTGACCCGCTTTTTTGATAAAACCACCATGTCGGTCCACCTCCGGGAAAACGTGATTCCTATGGCCAAGAAGGGAACCCCCGGCAACATCAAGCTGGTTAAAATTGGTACCAGGCCTCTTAAAAGGGCACAGATTGAAGGAATGGCCCGTGAAATAGTGGAACGGGCTAAAAGTGACTTTAAAAGCTTTATAGAAATTGAGTGGGACGGTGCCACCGTGGTGCAGTTTAGGGAGTACCGGATATCCATAGCCCGACCACCATTCTCTGATGGAGTGGAGATCACCATTGTAAGACCAGTGGCTAAGGTTTCCATAGAAAGCTACCGTCTCCCTGAAAAACTCATTGACCGGTTGCAGAACATGGCCAAGGGTATTTTGATTGCCGGCCCCCCGGGGGCAGGTAAGACTACCTTTGCCCAGGCTGTGGCGGAATTTTACCTTAGCCAGGGGTCGATAGTCAAGACCATGGAATCGCCCCGTGACCTGCAAGTAGGAGATGAAATAACTCAGTATGCCCCCCTAGAAAAGGATATGGAGAAAACTGCAGACATACTGCTCCTGGTCCGGCCCGATTACACCATATACGATGAGTTGCGTAAGACCAAGGACTTCCGGATCTTCGCTGACATGAGAATGGCTGGTGTAGGTATGATTGGAGTGGTACACGCCACCCGCCCCATTGACGCCATTCAAAGGATCATTGGCCGAGTGGAACTGGGTATGATACCCTCCATTATAGACACCACCATTTACATTGACGAGGGTGAAGTTAAAGCCATCTATCAGGTTTCTTTAACAGTTAAAGTGCCCAGTGGGATGGTGGAAGCCGATTTAGCACGGCCAGTAATTGAGATCAGGGACTTTGAAACTGGAGACCTGGCTCACGAGATCTACACCTACGGTGAGCAAACTATTGTCATGGAGGTGGGGCCGGAAAGAAGGGAGAAACCACCGGTGCACCGAATAGCTGAAAAGGAAATAGAGAAGGACATCAGAAGAAGAGTTCCTCAGGCCAATTTAAAGGTTGATATGAAGTCGGACCGCCGAGCCACGGTGTGGATCGACGAAGACCACATCGCCCAACTCATAGGAAAACGCGGAAAGAACATTGATGAGATAGAGAACCGGGTGGGTATCAGTATTGGGGTGGAACCCCTCCAGTCCCATGATATCAATCAAAAGGCCCCGGTGGATGTTGAGTTGGCTGGAAACTACATAGTACTTCAGTTTGGAAAAGAAGCCGTGGGGACACCCTTCGACATCTTAGTCAACGAAGACTACCTGTTCACTGCTACCGTCGGCAAAAAGGGCCACATTAAAATAAAAAAGGACATAGAACTGGCTGAAATAATATTAGATGCTCTTAAAAAGAACGACCCCATTAGAGCCAGAGTGCGGAGAGAATAGTAGCCGGGAGATAATTTAAGATGAAAATCGGTGTTTCCACCCTGGCCATGTACCCAGAAGAACTCAAAAGTATACTGGGACAATTGGAAGAACTTAAAGTGGACTACTGTGAGATTATAAATGAATATCCCTACCACCAGGTGAAGGATCTGAATTCTTACCGGGTGAAGACCACCTTACACGCCCCCCTGTCGGATATAAACCTGGCCTCCTACAATCGGGCCATCCGGGAAGCTTCCATTCGGGAGATGAAAAGTTCCATGGATCTGGCGGTGAAACTGGAATCACCAGTGGTGGTGGTGCATCCGGGTCAGATGCCCATCTTAGGGAGGGACCTGGAGAATAAGGTATTGGAGTACAATCTGGAATCTTTAAAAGAGTGTGCTTCCTATGCCCACGACTGTGGGGTTACCATGGGCGTGGAGAATATGCCTCACATCCCGGGTTTGTTATTCCAGGACCTGGATAAACTGGATATTTTAGTTAAAGAAATAGATGCCCAGATAACTCTCGATGTGGGTCACGCCCACAACAACCAGATCTCAACCGAGGACATGCTCCGATCCTCCCGTATCAAACACTTACACCTTTCCGATAACGACGGTTCATTCGATCAACACCATGCTTTGGGATCGGCTGATGTTGATTTTAAATCAATTATCCAAGGCCTTAAACAGCGGGGGTATAAGGGAATTCTGGTAGTGGAAGTTAAAAGTGCCACGGATGTGAAACCCAGCCTCCAATATCTTAAAAGTTTGATTTAAAATACGCCTCTACAGTATTAAAGCCGAAGGCGTAATGATTTATATTAAGACAAAAAAAAGATTCTTTTAGATTAATGTTTCATAAAAAACTTATCTGGAAATGGGGATATTAATTATGAAAGTGGGAATAATAGGCGGAACTGGTGATCAGGGACTCGGACTTGCACTTAGACTGGCAAAAGCTGGTGAAGAAATCATTATTGGCTCAAGAGATGTTAAAAAAGCCGAAAATGCTGTCAGTCTGGTTAAAAATCTGTTGAATAACGAAGCAATGCAGAATATTAAAGGTACCGCTAACCAAGAGGCTGCCCGAGAAGCTGATATTGCCATTTTGACCGTTCCCTTGCAGGCTCAGATGATAACTCTGAAAGGTGTTAGAGAAGAGCTCCAGGGTAAAGTACTGGTAGACGCTACCGTGCCCCTGGACAGTTGTCTGGCAGGTAAACCCACCCGTTATGTGGATCTGTGGGAGGGTTCAGCAGCAGAAAGGTCACAGGAATTCCTGAAAGAAAAACAAGTCATAGTAATATCGGCTTTTAATAATATAAGTGCCGCTAGCCTCACTAATGCTGAGAAAGATGTGGAATGTGACTGTCTGGTTTCTGGAGACGATTTAAATGCCAAAAAAGAGGTCATGGCACTGGCTGAAAAAATACCCGGAGTCCGGGCCCTAGACTGTGGACCTCTAGAAAACGCCCGTATTGTGGAAAAAATAACACCCCTCCTTATTAATCTTAACATTCGTAACCGCATTAAGCTTGCGGGGATAAGGATAACAGAACTTTAAATTCATAAAAGGAAGTCAAATATGGATATACTGAAAAAAACTGTAGAAGGAATAGCCAAACACTCCCTGGAGGTCATCAATCGGGTTGACCCGGAACAAGTGGACTTGATGATAGACACCATTATGAATGCAAGATCGGTATTCATAGTGGGCAGTGGAAGGTCAGAACTGGTGGGTAAGTCCTTCGCCATGCGTCTCATGCACCTTGGATTCCAAGTTTACGTGGTTGGAGATGTTACCACTCCCTCAATCACCAGTAATGACAGTCTAGTCGCAATTTCTGGATCCGGGGAAACCAAAACAGTTACCATAGCGGCGGAGACTTCCCATGAGAAAGGAGCTAAGGTAGTGGCCATTACTGCCAACACGGAGTCCACTCTGGGTGAAAATATGGACGTGGCAGTTAAGATTGAAAGTAAGACCAAAATTCCCTGGAAGCACCACACTTCTCATGTTTTAAAGGGTAACTACGACGACTTGACGCCCATGGGAACCCTCTTTGAGAATACCGCTCATCTGTTCTTAGAAGGCCTCATAGCCGAGTTCATGGCCCGCATGGGAAAAAAAGAAATCGACTTAAAAAGAAGACACTCCACATTGGAGTAACTCCTGTTTAATAAAAAAGGCCCAGGTGAGAACATGGATGGTAAATTAAAAGGAGAAATGGTTACATTAAACAGCCCCCAGGCCTTGAAGCTCCACCAGAAAAGCCACTACGGTCAGTTAGTCCAGGAAGAATTACAGCTACCCCTTTTAGAAGCTCTTTTTCTAATGGAAAAAGAAAAGTTAAACATCCTCCAGGAGGGTAGGAAACTTTCCTTAGAAGAGGCCACGGACCTCATCATAGAACGGGGTCTTCTCAACAAGTACCTGGTCTTTAAGGACCTCAGGAACCGGGGCTATATTGTAAGGACCGGTTTTAAGTACGGGTCCGAATTTCGACTCTACGAACGAGGAAAATCACCCGGCGACGGTCATTCTGACTTCCTGGTGAAGGTGATGATCGAGGACCAGGATATACACATCAAAGACTTCTCCAGCTATGTTCGGGTGGCCCACGGAGTTAACAAGAAGCTGATGCTGGCAGTGGTAGACCATGAACAGGACATCACCTACTACAACGTGGAATGGACCCGTCCTTAAAAAAAATAGAGCCCCTTTAGAACCCCTTCTTATAATAATATTATTAATACTACATATCTAACTATTAACATTCAAGGTGATGATTTGATAGACCCCTGGAGTTCGACCAGTTTAGACTACGAAAAACTCGTCCAGCAGTTTGGGATTAAACCATTTAGGGATCTGCTGGGAGATATTGAAAATCCTTCGCTTCTAATGAGGAGAGGGATCATATTCGGCCATCGGGACTTCGGCCACATAGTTAAGGCCCTGCGAGAGAAAAAACCCTTTGCAGTGGTCACCGGGATGATGCCCAGTGGAAAGATGCACATCGGCCATAAGATGATTGTGGACCAGCTCATATGGTACCAGAACAAAAAGGCTGAGATTTACATTCCCATAGCTGATATGGAGTCCTACTCTGCCCGGGGCGTGGAGTTTAGTGAATCCCGAAAACTGGCCCTGGAGGAGTACATTACCAACTACATTGCCCTGGGACTAAATTTTAAGAGCAAAAACGTGCACACTTACCTGCAGTCTGAAAACAGGGACGTGAACGATTTGGCCTACAAACTAGCCCTTAAAGTTAACTGGAATGAGATGAAAGCCATCTACGGCTTTTCAGGCCCCACCAACATTGCTCACCTATATGCACCCCTGATACAGGTGGCTGACATATTACACCCCCAGTTAGAGGCCTACGGAGGCCCTAAACCAGTAGTAGTTCCAGTGGGCCCGGACCAGGATCCACACATCCGCCTTACCCGGGACATTGCCGAACGGTTTAAAACCCAGTTCCACTTTCTATCCCCCTCTTCAACCTACCACCGCTTCATCACCGGTCTCACCGGAGGTAAGATGTCCAGCAGCAAACCTAAAACTGCCATATTCCTGAGTGACAGTCCAGATGTAGCTGAAAAGAAGATAAAGACTGCTAAGACTGGTGGAAGAGAAAGTTTAGATGAGCAGAAAAAATTGGGCGGAATGCCGGAGGACTGTGTGGTGTATGAAATGCTGCTCTACCACCTGGTAGATGACGACCATGAACTTGCTGAAATTCGCAACCAGTGCCGCAGCGGGCAGATCATGTGCGGAGAGTGCAAGGCCCAGACCGCCCTTAAAGTACGAGAATTATTTGAGACACTGTCCCAAAAAAGAGAAAAGGCACGAAGCAAAGCTTTAAAGGTTCTGGAAGATTAAAATTATAATAATGAAGTGGAGGGTTTAACATGGCTAAGGAAAGATACGAAGGAACTCTTGGTGGATTGTACCGCAGAAACGAAATATTCCTGATTTTGTCCACCGTTATATTCCTATCATCCCTACTCATTGGATACGCACTAGCGGGATTCTTAGAACAGTTAATGGGTGTTGCTTTGAACAACATGAAAAGGCAGATAAGCCAGGGAGAACTTAAACTCACCACCCTTTCCATCTTCATGAATAACTTCAAAGTGGCCATCATCCTCTACGGAGGTGGAGTTGTATTTGGAGTTGTTACGGCATTTTTCCTTATATTCAACGGCCTCTTTATAGGTTACGCTGCGGCCCAATTCCATCTAGGAGATTTCCTGATATACACCATACCCCATGGAGTCTTTGAAATTGTAGGGATAATAATAGCCGGTGCCGCTGGTTTTAGATTGGCCAACGGAGTTTTAGATTTAGTTAAAGGACTCCGACACATCCAGATGGACATATCCTTAAAAAATCAGTTGGTTTATTTGTGGGAAGTTAATCTTGATGAATTTAAAGATTCACTCCTGCTCTTTGTTATTGCCCTGTTTTTAATTTTCATCGGTGCCGTTGTAGAGGCCAACATTACCGTGGCCTGGGGAACTTACATTAAAAGCATTGTCTAAAGTTGTTAATGGAAATTTTATAAAAAGAGTGATATTATGATGAAATGCATATCATGCGGTGCCGAATATGATAATATGGAGATAATTTACACTTGTAAAGAGTGCGACTCCCTTCTGGAGGTTCTGTGCCACGCAGAAGTTTCTAGGGACATCTTTGCCTGTCGAAAGTCCACCATGTGGAAGTACAAGGAATTCATGCCGGTGGACCACTCCCACATCGTCAGCCTGGAGGAGGGGGGGACACCATTTTGCCACTGCCCCCAACTGGGAGACGAACTGGGAATTGACCTTTACGTTAAAGTCGAAGGTTCTAACCCCACCGGCAGTTTCAAGGATAGGGGTATGAGTGTGGGCATTACCAAAGCCCTGGAATTAGGGGTGAGTACGGTAGGATGCGCATCCACCGGAAATACTTCCGCTTCCCTGGCAGCTTATGCTGCTCGGGCCGGTTTAAGGTGTATCGTCCTTTTACCTGCCGGTAAGGTGGCTCTGGGAAAGCTGGCCCAGGCCATGTTCCACGGTGCCGAGGTAGTATCAGTACGGGGCAACTTTGACGAAGCTTTAGAAACAATTACGGCCCTGGCTCTGAAAGGAGAACTTTACCTCCTTAACTCCGTCAACCCCTTCCGACTGGAGGGACAAAAATCAATTGGTTTTGAAATAGTTGACGATCTGGGCTGGAAATCACCCGATCGGATCGTGCTCCCGGTGGGTAACGCCGGTAATATCTCTGCTATCTGGAAGGGAATCAGAGAATTCCATGAAGCAGGTTTTATTTCGGACTTGCCTCGGATGACCGGTATCCAGGCCGAAGGAGCGGCACCCATTGCCCGAGCCGTGGCAAAAGGAAGAGATGACATAGTGCCGGTTGAGAATCCAGAGACAATAGCCACTGCTATTCGTATCGGGGCCCCAGTTAGTGCTAAAAAAGCTTTAAGAGCCATTTATGAGTCGGATGGGATGGCAGAAACCGTTGCTGATGAAGAGATCCTAAGTGCCCAAAAACTTCTGGCCAGAACGGAAGGAATTGGCGTTGAACCCGCCTCTGCTGCATCCATTGCAGGACTTATTAAGATAGTTGATGCTGGTAAAATAGATAAGGGAGAACAAATCGTCTGCGTGGTAACAGGCCACCTACTAAAAGATCCTAATACTGCAATAAATGCCTGTACTAAGCCTGTTGAAGTTGATGCAGATGTCGGTGCTCTTTCTCGTATTATAAATCCCGCTTAAACGATTTGGTCATAAAATTTTCCTATGGCTAATCTGGACTTTATTTATATTCTAATTTTTTCCACCTCACCCAAAATGACACAATTTGTCAGAAAGTGACCCAAGATCATATGGATCATGATGTGGTGACCCAATACCATATGAATTACCGAATAATCACTGCAATAAACCATAAATATATATAAGAGTACGACAACAGTTTATATTATAAAATCTACAAAAATGAGGTGAATAATATGGAATTGCCAATAGCTCCAATTGGAAGAATAATAAAGAACGCCGGTGCCGAAAGAGTGTCTGATGACGCTAGAGAAGCTCTAGCCAAAGCATTAGAAGAAATGGGTGAAGAAATAGCTTTAGAGGCTGTTAAACTAGCTAAACACGCCGGACGCAAAACCGTAAAAGCTGCTGACATTGAAATGGTTGTCAAAAGGATGTAAGTGACCTTACGTCCTTTAATATCTTTTTTTTATTGATTTAGTCCCGATTTTTTTTGAAATTTAGTAGATTCTAGCCTGTTTGAAAAGAGGGTTATATCCGATTATTTTAACTAACCTACAAATTTTTATTAGTGTTGATTAATTAGTGTTGATTATATTTACCAGTTGATCTGGTCGGTTTACGCGTGATCTAGTCCGATGGCCATATCAATTTCACCGGATAAATTCCCCCCCCAGTGATAACTATATATACCAATTCCAACTAACTGTTTGATATCTAATTTTAGAATTAAAGGTGCTTTTTTGTAAGTTTTAAAATTAGAATATTCATCATTGACGGTCATTTAACTGATCCGGCAAGAACTTTTATATCATTCAAGATGTAAAAGTTGGATCTGCCGATGGATGGTTGAAACCAGATGAAAAAGGAGGTAAATAAATGGCAAAAGCAATGTATGTTAAATTTGATGTACCAAAAGAACTAGCGGACAAAGCCTACGAGGCCCTGGAGATAGCCCGAGATACGGGTAAAATTACCAAAGGAACCAACGAGGTAACCAAGGCTATGGAACGAGGCAACGCTCTACTGGTATTAATAGCAGAGGATATTGATCCACCAGAAATAGCAGCCCACATGCCAGTACTGGCAGAAGAAAAGGAAATTCCTTATGTTTACATCCCTACCAAAGATGAACTGGGTGAAGCAGCAGGACTAAATGTGGGAACCGCATCTGCAGGCATCATTGATGCCGGTGAAGCCCAAGAGCTCATCAAAGATGTGGCAGAAAAGGTGGAAGAACTCAAGAAATAATTGAACTATTTCTAGAGAAAGGTAACCACCTTTCTCATCCTATGAAGGTGATTAAATGGAAGATGGAACTCCTGCAGAAGTAATAGAAGTCTTAAAAAGAACCGGCATGACTGGAGAAGTTATGCAGGTGAAGTGCAGGATACTAGACGGAAGGGATAAGGGCAGAATCCTCACCAGGAACGTTATGGGAGCTATTAAAGAAGGAGATATCCTAATGCTCTTGGACACCATCCGGGAAGCTAAGGAAATACGCACCCCATAGAGGTACAGGTGTTAATTATGAGAACTTGTTCATTCTGCGGAGAAAATATAGACGAAGTTACTGTAAAAATTTACGTTAAAAAAGACGGCACTGTATATTTTTTCTGTAGTAGTAAATGTGAGAAAAACCGGATCAAACTGGGAAGAGTTCCAAGAAAGGTTAAATGGGTTAAAAAATGAAGGAAAAAAGTTTCGTAATGTTAAAACCCGACGCCGTACTCCGAAGATTAACCGGTAAAATTCTAACCCGTTTTGAAGAACGCGGTTTAGAACTAGTGGCGGCCAAAATGATGGTCATCACCCCCGAACTGGCTAAAAAACACTACGACGAGCACCGAGAAAAACCTTTTTTCGGTGAACTGGTGGAATACATAACTTCCGGGCCGGTCCTGGCCACCGTAATTAAAGGAGAAGAGTGTATAAACCTCATCCGTAAAATGGTGGGAACAACTAATCCTAAAGAAGCTGATATAGGAACCTTAAGAGGGGATTATGCCATCGACACTGGTCGAAACATAATACACGCTTCTGATTCACCTGTATCTGCAGAAAGGGAAATAGCACTCTTTTTTGATGATGCTGAGATTTGCAACTGCACCTTCCCGGGCCGGGAATTAATATACGAGGAACCTTAATAATTCCAGAGCCTTATTTTTTTATATACTCTTTCCTTTTGGTGGAGGTTTATTAGATTGAAGATCAGATCACCCATTGTGTCAGTTCTGGGCCACGTGGACCACGGTAAAACTACTCTCCTAGATTTTATTAGGGGTAGTGCCATAGCCCCGAAAGAAGCAGGTGGAATAACTCAGCACATTGGGGCTACCGAGATTCCCATGGAGGCTGTCGAAGCTATCTGCAGCCAGTTCATACAGAAACTGGAAATCAGGGAAAAACTTCCCGGTCTGTTCTTTATTGATACTCCGGGCCACGAAGCCTTCACCACTCTTCGTAAAAGGGGTGGAGCACTGGCTGACCTGGCCATTTTAATGGTGGACCTCAACGAGGGTTTCAAACCTCAAACCTATGAGGCCTTGAACATCCTCAAAATGTATCAAACCCCCTTCGTGGTGGCTGCCAACAAAATGGATAGAATCCTCGGCTGGCAAACCCATGAAGGAGAACCTTTTAGCCAAACTTACAGCAAACAGCACCCCCACGTGCAAAGCGTCCTGGACACTAAGATCTACGAGCTGGTGGGAACTCTCCACCAGGAAGGTTTTGAATCGGAACGTTTTGACCGGGTAAGCAACTTTGCAAGACAGATCAGCATCATTCCCATCAGCGCCAGAACCGGCGAGGGGATTGCTGAACTTCTAACCATGCTTCTGGGACTGGCGCAAGAGTACTTGCAGGAACAGTTGCAGATTGAAACTGATGCTCCGGCCCGGGGAACTATTCTGGAAGTTAAAGAAGAGGTGGGTCTGGGAACCACCATTGACACCATTATATACGACGGGATTTTAAGAAAAGACGATAAAATTGCTTTGACAACCAGAGACGATGTTTTGGTCACTAAAATTAGGTCAATTTTAAAGCCCAATCCCTTAGAGGAAATAAGGGACGCTAAAAAGCGCTTCAAAAAGGTGGACGAAGTAGTGGCTGCCGTTGGTATTAAAATTGTGGCACCCCACATCGACAACGTAGTTTCCGGATCTCCCCTGCGAGTAGCTCGGGGAAACCTGGAGGAAGTGAAGGAAAATATAATCCAGGAAATGGAGAACATAAAAATCCACACCGATGAAGTGGGAGTGGTGGTCAAGGCCGATACCCTGGGATCATTAGAGGCCCTTTTGAATATTTTAAAAGGTATGGAGGTGCCTATCCGTTCTGCGGATATTGGGGATGTTTCCCGGAGGGACGTTATAGAAGCGTCCATTGTCAAAGACGAAGAACCCCTTTACGGCGTTATTATTGCCTTCAACGTTAAGGTACTGCCCTCTGCTAATAAGGAAATAAAAAGTAGGGAATTGGTTATATTCTCAGCAAATGTCATCTACCAGCTTACCGAGGACTACCAGGAATGGCTGGAAGCTGCCGAAGCTAGGAAGAAGAAAGAATGGTTGGATGCCATCATAAAACCAGCTAAAATAAGAATAATACCCAAACTGGTTTTCCGGCAGAGCAAACCTGCTATAGCCGGTGTTGAAATCCTGGCCGGCACAGTTAAAAAAGGCTACGGCCTGATGAGGGAAGATGGAACCCGAGTAGGCAGCGTAGAAAGCATGCAGGACAAGGGAGACAACTTGGCAGCAGCATCAAAAGGCGTGAAGGTAGCTATGGCCATAAAAGACGGATTTTTCGGTCGTAACCTGGATGAAGGAGATGAAATCTACATCGACATTCCAGAAAACCATTACCAGGTCCTAGAAAAAGAGTTGAAGGGTAAGTTGACTGAAGACGAACTTCAACTTTTAGAAGAAACTCTAAAGATAAAAAGGAAGGACGATCCTAACTGGGGAATCTGACCTAGGATTCATGATAAATAATAAATAATATAAACATATAAAGCAGAGTTTAGATGGAGGAGATAAATTGGCATTTAAATTGGTTGTTTCGGAAGGTGAAAGCAGTCATCAAATGGAAATGGAGACTGCTGATTCCAAGAAGCTCATAGGATTAAAGATTGGTGAAGAATTTGACGCTGCCATGGTTGGTCTGGAAGGATACAAACTCCGCATAACCGGAGGAAGTGATAAAAACGGTTTCCCAATGAAAAAGGATGTTGAAGGACCTCGAAGGATAAAAAGCCTACTTTCAGGTGGCCTTGGCTTTAAACCGAAAAGGAAAGGCCAAAGGAGAAGAAAAACCATCCGTGGGAACACTGTATCTGACGAAATTGTCCAGATCAACACCGTAGTAATAGAGAAGGGTGGCAAGAGCATTGCAGAACTTCTCGAAGGTAGTGAAGAATAAAATTCTAAAAGGTGTAGTCCGTGAAAGTACAGTCTGAAGTTAACATAGGGTTAGTAGGACATGTGGACCATGGTAAAACGACCCTTACCAAAGCCCTGTCCGGAATATGGACAGATACCCATAGTGAAGAAACTAAAAGAGGTATATCCATTCGGCTGGGCTATGCGGACATCACCTTCCGCCGGTGCACCGAATGCCCCCTACCCCAGTGTTTCACTACCTCCCTGGTTTGCGAACACTGTGGCGGTGAAACCAAAACTCTCCGTAAGGTTTCCTTTGTAGATTCCCCCGGTCACGAAACTTTGATGGCAACTATGCTCTCGGGAGCAGCCATAATGGACGGCGCAGTCCTGGTGATTGCTGCCAATGAACCCTGTCCTCAACCCCAAACCAAGGAGCATCTAATGGCCCTGGACGTCATTGGAGTGACCGAAGTCATCGTGGTCCAGAACAAAATTGATATCGTGTCTCGCGAACGGGCCATGGAAAGTTACCATGAGATCCAGGAATTTGTAAAGGGTACTTGTGCCGAAAACGCCCCTATAATACCTGTTTCAGCACAGCAAAACGCTAACATTGATATAATTATTCAAACCATACAGAACCAGATAAAAACCCCTCGTAGATCGCTACGAAAAACTCCTCACATGCACGTTG
>JAUYBK010000004.1 GCA_030693105.1 Methanobacteriaceae archaeon
TTATCCTGAATCGCATCTTGTTGATTATTTGAGTCAAAATGATTTTGATGTAATCGCTGTCAGTGTAATTGGAGGTTATTACCAGTATCAAAAATTACTAAAAATCTCTAATGCCATTAATTCAGTTCCAAATCGTCCATATTATATTTTGGGTGGTCATGGACCATCACCAGAACCTGAATATTTTTTACAAAAAACAAAAGCTGATGCAATTGTTATCGGTGAAGGCGAAATTTCTACGGTAAATTTGCTGGCTGCACTGGAAAACAACAAAGATTTATCTTCTGTTAAGGGAATTGCCTATCGTGATAATGGAACGGTATTCATTAACGAACCACAGGAACTTATCAAAGATATAGATTCCATACCACATCCGGCTTGGGACCTTTTCCCAATGGATTATTATACATTGCTTAGAGAGCCAAAGATTAAAAATAGTGAAAGAACATTTCAAGTTTTATCTGGAAGAGGGTGTACCTTTAATTGCAATTTTTGTTATCGAATGGATAAAGGATTTCGACCTAGATCGGCGCAAAGTATTATAGAGGAAATTAAAATACTTATTGAAAAATATGCCGTATCATATATTGAATTTACCGATGATCTTTTCATGTCTTCCATTAAAAGGACTAAAGAATTATGTAATGCATTTATTAAAGCAGATCTGAACATTCACTGGAATTGCAACGGGAGGCTTAATTATGCAATTCCTGATGTTTTAAAACTCATGAAAGAAGCAGGATGTGTATTTATCAATTATGGTATCGAATCCATGGACGATACTATATTAAAAAATATGAATAAGAAATTAAAGACAAAGCAAATAATTGATGGAATTGAAGCTACTCTCGCAGAAGGAATTTCTCCCGGATATAATATAATATTTGGAAATATTGGGGAAAATGCAGATACATTAAGAGCAGGCCTGGAGTTTCTTCTAAAATATGATGACCATTCCCAACTTCGAACAATTCGTCCAGTAACACCTTATCCTGGCAGTCCTCTTTATTATTATGCAATTGAAAAAGGATTACTTAAAGACGTTGAAGATTTTTACGAGAACAAACACTTAAATTCAGATTTGTTGTCTGTTAACTTTACAGATTTATCCGATGATGAATTTCATAATCTTTTGTTCGAAGCAAATAAAACATTGTTAGAAAATTATCATAAACATCAATTTGAAATTCAAATTAATACATTAAAAAAGCTTTATTTTGGAAAAGATGTAACATCAGAGGCTTTAGACAAACTTAAATTATTATGAAGGTATAACCATGGAATGCAATTATTGTAACTCGTCAAACAATTCTATAATTTATGAGTGGACTCGATTAGAGAAGAATAATATATTAAGATGTAATAATTGTGGTCTGGTTTTTAAGGAAATATCGGACTCAAAAAAAGATATCGAGTTGTTTTATAAAAAGAAGTACAGAAAAATAGAGACGCTACCAGTTCAAACTCCGGAAGAACACTATAACGATAAGGTTTCAAAAAAAGATGCAAATGATCGAATTCGCTTTATCACTGAAAATATTGATTTGAATGGTAAAAAAATCCTTGAAATTGGATCGGCTTCCGGCTGTTTGATGGAAAAACTGCACGATGCCGGAGCAGAAGTTGAAGGAATTGAATTGAATGATGAATACAGGAATTTTTCAAAGAAGCTTGGTTTTGAGGTTTTCCAAAAACCAATTGAAGATTCAAATCTTGTCGAATTGTATGACGTTATAATCTCGTTTCATACAGTTGAACACTTCATCAATCCAAAATCTGCATTTGAATCTATATATACCGCTTTAAGATCAGAAGGAAATTTTATCGGAGAAGTTCCAAATCAAAATGATTGGAGAATTAAAATATTCAACGACGAAATTACCAAACGATTCCATTATGATCCAAATCATTATTATTATTTTTCACCAACAGTATTAAAGAATTATTTTGAAACGTGTGGTTTTAATAAAATCAAACTTGAAACGGTTGAGCGATATAATAGTATTTTCCAATTGAAAAATATACTTTGTAATACATATTCTAAGATGAACATTGAGGACATATTAGAGAAACATATAATTCCTAAAAATGAAACAGATGATGTCAGATTACCTCATGTAGATGATCAAATAGAGATGGAATTTAATAGACTTTTTGAAAAATCTGTAAATTCTGAATTATTAGGTAATTGTTTAAGGTTTATAGCTTTCAAATAGTTTTAGGTTAAATAGTAACTATACTTTTTTTTCAAAGGAAAATAATGAATCTCTATAAAACATTTATAAAGGATAATTTATTAATCTTATCTGGTCACCTTCTGATCTACATGCAAGGTATAATTCTCATGCCTATCATAATAAAATCAGTTGGAGTTACCATTTATGGTGGGTACATTCTGCTCACTTCTGCTCTCGGTTTTCTTTTTGGGATTTCATCTTTAGGTGTCGGATTTAGATGTAAAAGATATCTACCATCCTCAACTGATATAAAATCACGCTGTGAACTTTTTTATCCGCAATTGCTATTTCAAATAATAAGCATCTTCATTCTATCCCTTGCTATTTTGTTGTTAGAACCCTTCATGAAAGACTGGTTTATAAATAATAAAATAGAGTTCATGATATTATTGGCTCCTTTATTTTTATGGTTAAGTATGTTTTACAGCCAGACCGCTGACTACTTTAGATATACAGGAAGAATGAGCTTTTTTAATTATGCCACGGTTTTGATGCCTTATATCAATATTGGGATCGTACTTCTTTTTCTTTATTCACTTCATGATCTGAATATAAATTTACTTATATCAGCACAAATTATTTCCATGTTGCTAATAACAACGCCTCTTTTTTTCAGGATATATAATGAAATTGGATTCAACTTTCCCACTATGAAGATTAACGAGTTGATTTCTGACATAAAACTTGGATTTCCTATAGTGTTGGGATACGTAACGAATTTTGTTGTGAGTAGCAGCGATCGATATGTAATTGCACTTTTTTTATCAGTGACCGCAGTAGGTTATTATAATCCGGCCTATGGTTTGGGTTCATTGATACTTTTTTATCCTATGGTTTCAAATGTTGTTCTACCACCACTTCTTTCAAAAGCTGTGGATACTGGAAAAGAACATGAAGCGAGGGTAATGATTGATTATACCATAAAGGGATTTCTATTCATTGGTATTCCTTTTGTGCTGGGAAGTTATGTTATGAGCAAACCGTTATTGACTCTGTTAGCTAATCCCGAAGTGGCAGAAAATGCTTATTTGATTGTACCTATTGTGGCAATGGGAACGATATTCTATGGATTGATTGTTATTCTTAGCAATGTGTTATTTGTTCAGATGAAGACCGGTGCAATATTCCGGGTGAATGTTATTGCTGCATTATTGAACCTGACGCTTAACCTGGTACTAATTTACATTTTTAGGGATATTATGATGGCTGCACTTACGACTTTATTTAGTTACTTTATTGCGTTCATCCTAATTAGTCGCACCGTCGCTGCTAATTGGCCACTGAATTTTAATCTAAGGATTTTGGTTAAACCGGTTGTAGCCTCGATGTTTAT
>JAUYBK010000205.1 GCA_030693105.1 Methanobacteriaceae archaeon
ATAAAGTGAAATCTTTAACTGAAAATATACACGGGCATATGTTGCATTATTTTAAAGGTAATAAGTTTTTCTCTCATCAACGAAATTAGTTTATTTTATAATATTTTTATTCTGTCATATAATCCGTTCTACAATAGAATAAATTATATCCTAGCTTTGATTCTAAAATTGCTATTTTAAAAAGCTTTAAATAAGATAAAAAATATAAATAGAACTGTAATTAGGATAAGCCTATATTATTAGAGCGGGATCCTCTGCTGTAAAAAAATGGTAAACTTATGGTCAAGTTCCAGGAGGTGATTATATGAAAGACCAGAAAACTAAAACCCAGTTCATTGAACTAAGGGCTCAGGGTTTAAGCTACAAGAAAATTGCCAAGAAGCTAAATGTTTCAAAAACAACACTTATCAAGTGGGGCAAAGAATTTGAAAATGAAATAAGCAATGCTAAGGCCATAGAGCTGGAAACCTTGTATCATAAATATTATATGGTTAAGGAAAAAAGAATTACTCTATTTGGCGATTTATTAGAGACAATTCGAGAAGAGCTTGAATCAAGAGACCTTTCAGACATCCCTACAGAACGTCTCTTTAATCTTATGATAAAATACTCAAATTACCTTAAAAAAGAAATCAATGAGTTAGTTTTTAGGGAAAAAATGGAAAAAGTAGACATGATGGGTGGGAAGTATACTATAGTCAATGAATGGAAGGCGGAGTAAATTTTACTTCGCCAAAAATAGTACTTTAATTTACTATGGTCGAAAGAATAATTTTTCCTAAATTTCAAAGTTTGGAAATTAGTCATAAATGATCAAAATAGGAGACGATCAATATACAAGTAGTCTTGTGAATTTTAAAAAATTATATGGTACCCCCCAGATACTCAAGGTATTTTACTTCGTTATATCAAGGTTTAGCGAAGTAAAATAATATCAAGTCATAAGGGCGATATTTCTAGTTATTGAAAATCAACGAAACCTGTGTGTTTTTATCGTATGGGCTATATTTGCTGATCATTTTATGCATAATTCGCAAATTTTAGTATCAGATTCCAAATTTAGGTGAAATTAAATTTTGATTTTTTTATGAATTCATCCTGAATTTATAGAATTATAGCATCTGTCATTACATTTCATAGTTTTTAAAGATCAGTTATTATAAATAGTTTGTATTAAAAGAAAATATTCGTTAAGTCTATATCTAAAATAGACTTATCTACTTTTTTAATATTATAATAATTTATTATCATTACTATGATGCTTATAATTCAAAGTATGATATTTAATTTGATAAATTAACTGTGCTGTACATCTCATTAACTTGATTTTGAATATCAATTTTTTGTGGTGTAAAATTGAGAATATAGCATACATAGGTCAAACTAATGCAAGTTAGCGAAGTAAATTGGTTTCCCTTAGAAAACAGAATTTTTTATCAAATGCAGAGAAAAGTAAAATAATAAAAAATCAATCCAATAAAAAAGGGCCCTACCAATTACATTTTCTTTTTTTCACGCACTAAATAAAGGGCTTTTTCAATTTTCTGGTACAATTCGTTTTCTTGGAATGGTTTAATAATAAAACCTAAGGGCTCCGTATCTTGAGCACGTTTGCGGGTTTTTTCATCACCATTGGCCGTTAAATAGATAATGGGTACATCTGAATGTTTTTTGATCTCTTTAGCAGCGTCTATACCGTCACCTTTGCCTCTTAAAACTATGTCCATCAATATTAAATCCGGCTTTAGCTCTTTAGCCTTAGTAACTGCTTCTTTACTTGAGAAAGCCAAAGTAGGTACATCATAACCCCAATGTTCCATTTTTCTCTGGAGGTCCAGAGCAGTGAGGCCTTCATCCTCCACCACTAAAATCTTGGCCGCAGGCATTTATTCACACTCCCATAATCTACCTTTATTATTACTAATAATATCATCTTTAATAAATATATCTTTTTTGCTAATCCTTATATTAAGGTTTCTGAAAAAATTTTGCTGTTTTTTTTTGACTTTATTTCTTTAATTTTCCCCAAGAGCCTTTGAATTTTCATTTGCATGGTTTGAATGTACTAGAAAGTATAATAAGAAATTGATTTTTGTCTTCTCAAAAATCTAAGGGGATTACTATGGTTTAGGAACTAAAAACTCCGCTACACCATATCCCTCTTTATCATTCCAATTATATTTGGATAGAGTTTCTATAAGAATCATCTTTTCATCCACTGGAATCATTCCAAATCTTATAACTTCGCCAGCAACTGAATATTTAGAACCTTTTTTGTCAAATAAGGTCACTATAAATTTAGAAGGAATTCCATTATTAAATTCTACATCTATATCTGATTTTACCAGTGGTTGGTTAACTGAACCTGTATAGAAATATCCCGCATCTATATCCCCTTGGTCAACGGAAAGTTTAGTTATATTAAAAGCTTCATCACGAGAAAACTGGGAATTAATCCACATCCACATCCTGGGAGATCCCCATTCCCTCAAGCCAAGGCTTAAATCTCTTTCACCCAGGGCTTCAATTTCAAATACTTCTTCATCAACTTCAATTTTTCCAGTAGCCTTTCCAAACTGTTCATAATGCTCCGATACCACATTTGACGACATTTCAGTTTCTTTTTCATCAACACATTCCACATAATCTATGATTGGGTTTAAAGCTTCCCAAGTCACATCCATTTTAACTTTAAATTCAAATTTTTCTAATGGATTAAAAATTGAACCAGTATATTTAAGTCTCCATTTTCCTCTTTCAATCTCTTCGTAATCTAAACCCGTAATATTTAATGGTTTCCCGTCACAGGGAGTTTCTAATTTAATCCCGGCTATCATATGGGGAGACATTAAATAGAAGAACATTGATTTTTCGTTTTTATTAACCTTGTTTCCTATGCGCATAAATGCCGTTAAATCATAAGTTTTATCATGAAAATTAAAATAATAACTTTCATTCCATTCTTCATGTTTTTTCAGAGTTTCTAAATCAATATCCATGTAATCCCTCTATACTAATTTAATTTTTTGTAAGTATTTGGAAGTTTTAAGCACCATTATTCCCTTTTTTTATAGACTACTCCTTCATTACCATCTACCACTAACTCTTCCCCTGTTTTAAAAATTGATGTCGCTCCTTTAACAGCAGTTACCGCCGGTATTCTATATTCACGGGAAATTACAGCACCATGGGATAATATTCCTCCGGTTTCGGTAATAAGACCACCTATCTTGGAAAATATGGCGGTCCAAGCCGGATCGGTGTTGCTGGTAATAAGAATATCATTATCTTCCAGTTGTGATAATTCTTCAATAGATTCCACCACTCTGGCTAATCCCTGGAATGTTCCGGGACTGGCTGCTGCACCATAAATTGCATTCTGGTCATATTCGGTAACAGTATCATCAAATTCAATCCCGTTTTTTAAGAATTTTGGTGGAAGTGATGATTTATATCTATAAAATTCCTTTTTTCTTTTTAGAATTTTATCCCTTACTTTTAAAACAACGTTTTCATCTGATAAACGGTTTATATCAAAAAACATGAATAATTCTTTTTCATAAAGGAAGAAAACATCATTTACTTCATCAATAATTTTTTTTACCTTTAATCTTCTTCCCATTTCCAAGAGCATCAATCTTTGACGGAAAAGTAGGTGATCTAAATAAAATCTCTGGTTTTCCCTAAATATTAAATAGGTTTGCGCTAAATTAAGCACCATTCTAAATAGTTTAGCTTTGAAAAACCCACCTTTTTGTTTTTTTATTCTCTTTAAAACTTCTTTTTCGGTTTTAAATCTATTTTTACGACTTTCTAATTCTTTTTTTCTTAAATCTAAATCAGAAGAAGATAATAATTTAATAACTCCCAATACATATGCTTTATCTTCCCTCCAGCGAGGATATAATATTTCACGAGTATTGGAACGGTGCCCATAATCGGTAATAAACAAATCAAAATCGTTTTTAAAATTTAAATTAGAAGAAATTAACTTCTCAATTTCTACATCACCTAATGTACTCACATCATCAAGGGAATTTAGTTTTGCCAGTAAATCAGGGTCTTTTCTTAAATTTTTGGCCAAATCAGAAAATTTAATATTCATTTGAACAGTTTTATTATCATCTAAACCTGAAATTAAACCAGCATAAAGAGAGCCATCCTTATCGTCCAGCCATTCCACCAACCAGTTTTTGATCATTAAGTTAGTTGCTATGGAATGAGAAACCATACCATATCTTATCAGTTGATAGTGTTTGATACCGGATTTTTCAATATCATTATAAAGTGATAAGAGTTCTGTGTCACTTAGTTTATCTAAATCAGTCTGGTCGAAATAAACACACTTTTCCATAAATCCTTTGGCCCATTTTCGATAGGCTTTATCGGTCTTGTGCATCATTCCATCCGGGTCACGGATAGCTACTAAAATTTGTGAAAGTAATGTTTTATGTAATAGGGAAGGGTACTGTGATATTCTTTCCTGATCGGCTAATGGGAAATAATTTAACAACTCTTTAGACCTGGCAAATTTTGGATAATATGAAAAGGCTTTTTCTAAAACCCAACTATTAAAATAAACCCTTGATTTATGGAGTTTTAAGAGTTTAGAGTCTGTTATTTCTTTATATCCCATTATCCGGGCACCTTCATGATTCACATAATCGGTGAGCATTTTACCCATAACATCATAAAACAGGGGAGTGGTGGCATCCGCCCAGTACTCATCCCCATAAGCTCTAGTCCATAAAATATCATCTTTATCAGTGGTAAGAGTGGTTACTGGTCGAGATTGAAGAATATAAATAGTAGGGGTATTTTTTTCACATTCTAGGGCCCATTCAATATCTTGAGCTACACCAAAAAATTCTTCAAGTTCTATTCCCGTCTTTAGTAATTTTTGAAGAATTTTTTCATTGAGGCTTGATTTTTCCTGCTCTTCTTCATTTATAGTAGTTAAAGTGTTTTTGCCGTTTTTAAGGAAATATCCTTTCTTTTTTGTTTTAATATTTTTTTGGACAATATTTCCATCTCTTTTTAGAACAAAAATATCGGGGGTGACTATTCCCGAGGCAATGGCTTCACCAAGACCCCAGGTGGACTCCATAACAATATCATTACTTCCATTAACCGGATTAGCGGTGAACATCACTCCACTGATATCAGCATTGACCATTTTTTGTACTACTACTGCTATTCCGGCAGCTGTTAGTTCGGTGTCTAAATGTCCGATTGAAGAATCATGCCTATATTTCACGGCACGATCAGTCCAATAAGACGCCCAACATTCAATTACTTTTTCTAAAATGTCTTCCTTTTTTATATTTAGAAAACTATCCAGCTGTCCTGCAAAACTGGCATCGGCCAGATCTTCAGCTACTGCCGATGATCTTACCGCATAATATCCATCCGGAAGAGTTATTATTTTATTATTAATTGTTAAAAACAGATTTAGAGGTAAATCATCTCTTTTTATTATGCTTCGAATTGACGAACATCCATAAGAGATAGAATCTTCGTTGTTAAAATCAATAGAATCAAGTATTTTAGATATTTTACCTTCTAATTCTTTTTTAATAAAAAAATTATAGGC
>JAUYBK010000207.1 GCA_030693105.1 Methanobacteriaceae archaeon
TTATAATTTTATTTCTATAATTAACCCTTCATTGATTTTGCTAAAACCGAATCAAAAAGCTCTTTGAGTTTCGTTTTTTGCCAAAGAAGCTGTTTTTTGTAATCCTGAACCGCGGAAAGTTTAGCGACGATTTGTTTTTGAATTCCGAGAGGTGGCAATGGAATCTCTACCTTTTCTATTATAGTTTTACTTATTTCAGTAAATGTAGCACCTCGGCCAAGCGACTGAAGATATTTCTTCTTGAGCCGCAGAAAAAAATACAGAAACTTATTGTTTAGTTGTTTACTATCACAGACAAAATTCTTAAACCCTTGATTAGTCGCCATTGGAACACCTGCAATTACTATGTAACCTATCGGTGCCCTACTAGTAAACAAAACTGTGCCGGTTGGAAAAAGAGCGGCCGAAGAATGATTAAGCCCATGATCACTAATTTTCCTCTCTGTATCAAATATTTCCATATCTTCAAAACCGGATAACTCTTTCGGAGTCAACCATAGAATTTTTCCGTTCCAGTACTTTTGATTTTTTGTGCTAGGCGTTCCGCCATTCCCAACAGTCGCAACATCTTTAATCTTTTTAACTCCCCAATCCTTACTGGCCGGATTTAACTTCTTATGCAAAAGTGACTGGAAAAGCTCGTTGGTTTTTTGGATAAGCTCGTCATTCAATTTCTGCGCCTCGGCGATTTTATCCAACCGCTCAACAATCTGTTTTTGGATTTCGAGGGACGGGAGAGAGATTTTTATTTTCTTAATATGCGAAGGGCCAACATTAAAAATGGCAACGCCTGTTTTATATTTCAAAAGTTCGTTTATAAATGTGTGACTACCCAGAAAATAAAAAAGAAATTTATTTAACAGCCGATTTTCATCAAGCGTATGAAATCTCACAATGCTTGTATTTAGCATTAGGGGCAGATCTTTTTTAGTAACTAAGGCTACTCTACCTATAGTTCCAGAAGTTGAGACTAAAATATCATTTTCATTAACGAGGAAGTGTTTGTATTTTTGACTCACCTCATCAGGATCAAGAAATTTGGTTGTAAATAAGTTTAAAAATCCATCTCGCACATTAGCAACATTAATCACTTTTATGCCTGCTGATTTAAATTGAAAAGTGCGGAGGCCAGGACCCTCTTGAAAATAGACAGCCTCTTCTAATTTTTTTGTTGGGTAGTCAATCATATTTTAACTAATGGAAAGAATTTTTATAAGTTGTAGAAGAAAACTCATTGCTAATAATGAAATACCGATGAAACTTATTATTTTATATTTCCTTCCTTTTCTCTTTTCTTTTTCATCTTCTTGCTCAAGAATTAAATTTATATGTCCATCGAGATCAACTTTAGGTGGCAAACCAAAAAAGAATATCAATACAGTGCCAATGAAACCAAATAAAGCACTCCAGAAATCTACATTTAATAATAAATTACAAATATTCAAATAGTTCATATTGAATTATGGTTTCCTAATTTTTTTGTTGGGTAAGGCATTTTTAATCCCACTTGTTTCCAAATAATAGCTTCGTTGGGGTTAGTGTAATTATTGCTTCTTCTGCTATTTTTTCTGGTGTCACCTTCTCTGTGTTACCAAAGTTTTCATTCAAAGTTCCTTCTTCATTGAGAGTAATAAGATATTGAAACTTTGTTCCACTGTTTGATAGTTTTTCTAAATATTCATAGAGGTGAACAAAGTGCGCCTTATCCATCCCATCAAAAATTCCGTCATGTACCAAAAAGCGCGGCGCGTGAACCCCTTTTTTTATAGCGTGGAACAGAATAGCAAGATCGTAGATAAGCGTCCGACCTTGGTTTTTGCCCTTTGATAAATCCGCCGGCAGGGATACATCAATATTAATCTTTGAATCTTTTTTCTCGTTTGCGGTCAGCGAAAAACTGGAACGATCTTTATTTTCCATATATATTGCATCATGTACATTAAAAAATTCTTGACGAAACTCGGAAAGAGATTTCTGTATCTTTTGAATAAAACTTACTATCTCTGCATATAATTTTGCTTCTTCTTGTTTAAGATCCGCTTCCTCTTTTTTCAAATCTTGATAAAGCTTAATTTTGCCAGATAGATCATTTACCTCCTCACGCTTTTTACTAAGCTCTAAATAAGCTTCAGATAAATCGGAGATAGCGTTTTTTGCTTCAAGGAATCTAAAAAGCTCGGCTCGCCGCTCTTCCAGTTCTTTTATTTTGACCTCTCTTTTCTTTGTCCCATCTTCAAGGTCATTAATTTCTGTTTTTAGGAAGTCCTTTCTAGACTGTGCAATCTGTTTCCGAAAAGTAATTGCCTCTTCAAGGGTCTTTTCTATTTTTTCTGCTAATAGCTCATTTAATTCTTTATACATTCGACCAACCTTTCTTACACTTAAATCGTCATTCAAATGAAAGCTATCTCGATATGATTCAACCTTTTTTCTATCCGAAAAGTTCTGAAACCACAGATCCTTTATTTGTAGGGTTAATTGATTGCTTTGTTTTTCTACATCCTCATATTGATCCGCAAGTTTAAACTGCTTGATATTGCCTTCTAGCTTGCCGACTTGAACGTGTAATTTATCGATTTCGCTTTCCGCATGAGAAATATCACGCAGTCCGTATGTGTCTTGAACAAGATCTCTAACTTCTCTAATAGCAGGCCTTTTTTTCTTAAATTCTGATTGTAAATTATTATTTTGGTAGAAAAAAGTATTATCAATATTCATAAGCAGTAAATGATACTGCACCAACTCGGCTTCCGATACTTCCTTAATGTATTTAATCGGATCAGAAAAGCTGTCATATTTTGTCGACTGTTTTTTGATAAAAAATGGGATTAATTTTCGCAGCCACTTATTTGAATATTTGCCTTTATAATCTGTGTTCTTAAATATAAGGTCGCAGAGAATTTCTTTAACGTCGTCTATGGAGTTATAGTTAGAGGGAGAATTTTTAGTGCCGAACAAAATATTCTTATTAGGTTCTGCAAACGAGCGTTTAATAATATAATTCTTACCATCAACAACAAATTCTAAAATTACTATCGATTCCTTTAAATTGTTATTTACTTTAGCCGATTTTATTAATTTTGTTTCGGACGAAAGCAGACAATAATCGAGCAGATCGAGTAAAAGTGTTTTTCCAACACCGTTTAATGATTTTTTTGTATCTGTGTCTTTTTCTTTTTTGGCAAAAATAAAATTAACTCCATTTTTAAAATTAATGACTGGGAACAATCCTTCTGGCTCTGAATAAAGTCTTTTCAAAAACATAATTATTTTATAATTACTTGGTGATGTTGTAACTCAATTAAGCCAGACGACCACAAAAAAGTGAGGGTGTTGTAGTATTGATCAAGAGATAGTGCCTTTATCCGCTTTGCATCTTGAAATAGGCTCTCCGCGTTGTGACTTTTGCGTTTTAATAAGCCAAGTAAATCCGCGCCAAGTACAAGAACGTTATTATCAAGTTTTTCGTGTTTTGATGGTATAAGCATAATAATTACTCGACCTTACTTTTCAGACTCCGTTTTCTCAAAAATAGTACAATCGTCAAAGAAAAATAATATAAAAGCACGGGTCAGGTTAGTATACTCCGCATTATCTTTCTTATCGGGGATAATAAATTGGGAAAACAGTTTTTCTAAAATCTGAAGATTGTTTAGCCCCTCATCTTTCAGTGAATTGTACCTTTGAAATAGGTGACCGTGTAGATCATTTTGCACCTCGGAGTCTTCTTCCTGTATTCTCTTTTCTATTAATGCAATTTTTGTATACGCATACTTAAAGTATTCTTGCACTCGTCTACGCTCTTCTTCATCTTTAAAATTAATCTCAATTTTTTTAGAAAGATTAATATGATCTTTATCTAGTCTGGATTCATTTGATTCAAGATCCTTAATAACGCTCTTAAAAATTTCGTCAATAATACCAAAATCTCTCTGGTCGGCTTGCACAGTCTGACTAAAGTTTATATCACGTCCCGCTTGAAGGTTAACCGAATTATTTCCACCTTTTTGATCTTGTGATAATTTATCCATAACTATTTAGACGTGTTGATATCTCTGCCAGCTTGAACGTTAGTAGAGCTATCACCACCCTTCTGTTTCTGTATAGAGGTATTACCAGAACGATTACTGACTAAAAAGCGCTTTAGTAGATAACCAACGATGCCAAGAATAAATATCAAAATAGCAACAAGCCCTTGATTACTATTAGTCCAATTAGTAATTTGTTCTAACATAAAATTATTATAACAATTTTTGAACTATATTTAAAGTTTTCTGCAAATCTTTTCCACTTATTTCAATCTCTTTCAAAATCTCCTTCGGATCACGATGATTAACCTCTTCCTCGCCATTGTATGGGCTATAAGTATTCGCCGAGAGGATGTAATCGTTTTCGACAATTTCCTTCACGGTAGTAAACCAACATAACTTTTTTACCTCTTTAGGTATCCCTCCTTCGCCAAAGCTATGGAGGGCGCTCCATGCTTTCAGCAGGAGCGGAATATCGTTTTTATATTGAGGACCAAATTTTTTGGCGGACGTAAGCGAAGAACCGTCACCCCGCATATTAAAAAACCAGATTTTCTCGTCAAGAGATTGCTTCGTCGCTTCGCTCGCAATGACAACGGGCGCTAGTCGCTTTTTGAAAATTAAAAAACTCGTTTTTACTCCGGCGTAGGGTTGGAACACGCCGGCCGGCATTGAGACGACCGCTTCAAGTTTCGTGTTTTCCAAAAGAAACCGGCGGATTTCTTTGTCGTCTTTATTTGTGCCGAAAAGTGAACCTTCCGGAAGAATTATTCCGGCTCGGCCATTTGGTTTAAGAGAATTGATTACATAACCAAGAAAAAGCACCTGCGTTTTATTGGATTTTACCGGCAAACTCGGTTTTATCCGCTCTTTATTTATTTTTCCCGCGAATGGAGGATTTGTAAGAACGACATCATAGGTTCGGAGGTCTTCTTCGTCTTCTGTGCCAGCTATCGTATCCTTGCGTCTCACATGAGCGCCTTCAAGACCATGTAAAATTAAATTCATGAGCGCGAGTCGTACCATATCCAAATCAACATCCTGCCCGTAGAAAGTTTGGTCGGTAAGAAACTTCCATTGTTTATCATTTAACTTGTCGCCCAGAGCAATTTTTCTGCCATCGCGTTCTTCAATATGTTTTGGGTTGCTGTTTCGCAATTTAATCCATTCGTACGCAGTCATAATAAACCCCCCGGATCCGCAAGCGGGATCGTAGACAGTATCTCCTATTTTCGGGTTCACCATTTCAACAATGGCGCGAATAATATGCCTTGGGGTTAGAAATTGTCCAAGCTTACCGGCGGCTTCAATAGTAGCAAGCAAACTTTCGTATAAATCTCCTTTTACGTCCGTATCTAGTCCAAAAAAATCAATACTATCAATAATTTCAATTGTCCGTTTTAGGGTAACGGCATCGGGTATCCAGAGCTTAGCGCCTTGAAACACTTGGCGAATATTAGCATGGCCGTTGTGTAAATTTTCGATAAAAGGGAAAACTTCGTCGCTTACGAATTTTTCCAGATCTTTTCCAATTTTATCGCGCCAACGCGACCATCTAAATTTTGCGTTCTTGCCCGAAAAAATTGATTTATGTTTGCGCTTGGTTAGTTCTTCCTCTTTCTCCATCGCAATATCTTGTTCTTCTAGCATCTTAAGGAAAAAGAAAAAGCTAAGTTGCTGAATTCTCGTAATAGGATTATTCACGCCCGCGGCAAAAAGATAGTTATTTAGAATATCTATCTTTTGCTTAAATTCCCGACGTAATTGTTGGATATCTTGTGACATATTATTTTACAAATACTTGCTGATTCAATTCTTCAAGCGCGCCCTTGAGCGCGTCCCCGCTGAAAATTTTCAAAACATAATTTAAGCCGCCAAGCAATTGAAACATTGGTTTGTTAAAAATAGCGGCATCCACCGGCTCCTTTTGCGCCACATAATGAGCTTTTACAAGACGCAAAATTTTGGCTTGCTCCGAGGAAAAA